>JAZKZM010000169.1:0-3710 GCA_045612685.1 Elusimicrobiaceae bacterium | reverse complement strand
TGCAATTTCACTAGCGAACAAAAATAAAGGTAAAACCAAAAGCACAAATAACAAAGATGTTTTTTTAAGCATAAAAAACCTCCGTTTTTTTAATATATTTCTATATATAGAGTTTAGCAAATTTAGGAATATTAAAAAAGGTAATTATGCTTGTTTATAGTTTCTTTATTTTTGCTGAAAGAAAGTCCAAACAGAACAAATTTTGTCTAAAGAGTGGCACAAAAAACACTTTTTCAAAGAAAAAGATAGCGCGCTTTTGTAGGACCTTTTTTAAAAAGTCTTGCTTATTTTTTTTTTTTTGCTAAACTACTTTTATCAATTTTGAATAAAAAAGAGGTGTTTTTATGAAAAACCGCGCTTTTACGCTAATAGAGTTATTAGTAGTCGTTTTAATAATTGGTATCTTGGCAAGTATTGCCGTTCCGCAGTATCAATATGCTGTATTAAAAAGTAAATATCACACTTTAATGGATATTGCGCAAGCAGTTAAAAATGCCCAAGAAGTTTATTTTCTAGCAAACGGAAAATATGCTGACCATTTTAGCGAACTTGATATAAGTATGCCTAGTGATGCTCAGATACAAACTATTGATGTTGTAAACACATTGCAAGAACCATCTTGGGAAGCAGAATCAGCTATTTTTAATGATAAGAATTTTATTATTACTCTTTTAAATAAACCTTATCTTAGCACTTCACAAGTTATGGCTGTAATGCGTAAAAATGGCGAAGACTATATGGAATATGACTTGAAATTAGATAAAGCTACTATGTGGGGAGGTGCAAGAGCTATATGTGTAGCTTGGGCGCCTGCCGGTTCACTAGGTCAAAAACTTTGTAATGATATAACAAATGCACCTGAAAGTTGCGGTTTAAATGAGATAGGTAGATATGGTTGCAGAATATACCATTAATTAAGATACTATAAATACTTTTATTTACTTTTTCTTCTTAATATTTTTTCTTTGAAAAAGCGCGCAAGTCCGCCTTTAGCAGTTTCTCTGTAATCGCTATTCATATCGCGGCCTGTTTGCATCATAGTAAGCAAAATATCGTCGTAAGAAATTCTGTTTGAAGCACTTGCCGCTATTGCGTAAGTGGCGCAGTCTATTGCGCGCGAAGCCGCCATAGCGTTTCTTTCAATACAAGGTATTTGGACTAACCCATCCACAGGGTCGCAAGTCAAACCAAGGTGGTGCTCTAGGCCCATTTCAGCCGCGTAAGCAATCTGTGCATTATCGCCACCTTCAAGTTGACAAGCAGCAGCGGCCGCCATAGCGCACGCCACGCCCACTTCGCCCTGGCAGCCCACTTCCGCGCCGGAAATTGAGGCATTTGCCTTTGCCAAATTGCCAAAAAGGCCGGCAGTGGCAAGTGCGCGGATAATCGGCTCATCATCCATTTCATAAACTTCTTTTGTTAAGCGTAAAACGGCAGGCAAAACACCGCAAGAGCCGCAAGTCGGCGCAGTAGCCACAATTCCGCCGCTTGCGTTTTCCTCGGCGCAGGCAAGAGCATAAGAAAATAATTTATGAACTCTGCGGACATATCTTGGCGAAGTATCCGCCACTTTAAAATATCTTTTTGCTTTTCTTTCAAGTTGTAAACTGCCGGGCAAAATATCTGTTTTTTGTAAACCGCGATTAATTGTTTCTTGCATAGTATGCCAAATTTTGCGCAAGAAATTCCAAATTTCTTCGCCTTCAACTTGTTCCACAAATTCCCAAAGGGCAATTTTATTTTCTTGGCAATAAGTTAAAATTTCCTGCATAGAATTTAAGGGGTAAATATCTTTTGGCTCAATAAAAAAATCATTATCATCTTTAATATCGCCGCCGCCGATACTATAGACTTGCCAGGCGGAAAGTTCTTTACCCGTATTATCAAGCGCAAAAAACTTCATAGCGTTTGGATGTTGTGGCAAAAAAGTATCATATTGCCAAATAATTTCAACCGGCTTTGGCTCTAGCCCGCTTTTAATAGCTAAATCAGTCAAATGGCCCTTACCTGTTAAAGCAAGAGAGCCATATAAAACAACCCTAAAACTATGTGCTTCAGGATTTTTTTTATTAAAAAATTCTGCGGCTTTTTTAGGCCCCATTGAATGGCTGCTTGAAGGCCCCATACCGACTTTATAAAGTTCTGTTAAAGATTTCATACTAAAATGTTATCATATTTGTATGGGTATTTTGGATATTTTATTAATTTCAGTCGGTCTTTCTATGGATAATATGGCAGTTGCCGCGGCAAGTTCTTGCGGCAGCAAAAGTTATCCTTTCAAAATCAGCATAAAAGTTGCTTTTACTTTTTGTTTAACGGGTTTAATTTGTTTTTTGCTTGGCTTTTTTGGCGGCACTTATCTTGAAAAATATATAAATTCTTGGGATCATTTTGTTTCCTTTTTTATACTTGTCTATATCGGTGGTAAAATGATTTTAAGTTTTTTTAAAAAAGAACAAATTTCCGCCAACACTTATGATTTGCTTAAAACAAAAAATTTGCTTTTGCTTGCTTTGGCTACCAATCTTGATGTTTTGGCAATTGGTTTAACTTTGGCTTTTTATAAAGTATCGCTTCCTTTAGTTTTAGCGGTTTTGAGTATTTGTATAATTTGTTTTACCCTTTTTGGCTTTTTTATGGGTAAAAAAATGGGCGCGCTTTTCGGTAAAAAAGCGGAGTTAATCGGCGGGGTTATTTTGATAGTTATTGCCCTTAAAATTTTGCTTGAAGGTATTAGCGGTGCGTAAAATATTGCAAAGTATGCTAGAATATATTATATATACCATTTAGAGAGGTTTAATTATGGGCTTATTAACAATATTCATCATCCTGATTTGTATAGCAACAAGTTTTTTTGCAGTTGGCGCAGTAACAGGCGTTAAACTCGGCAGTGATTATACAAGTTCTGTCAGTTTAAAAACGGCTTTAGTTTTTACGGCAACGGCATTAATTGCTATGGCTTTAAGTTATATTCTTGGCAAAATGCTTGCGCCGGTTCTTATCGGTGTTTATGATTGGGTCGGGTTTGCAATGCTTTTATTAATTGCCATACACTTCCTTCTTGAATCTATGGAAAAAGCCCCTAGTTTAAACTATACAGATGTTGTTCACAGCAACTATATGATAAAAGTTGCAATTCAGGTTTCTTTAGATTTATTCTTGCTTTCTTTCGTAGTTGCTTTAGCAAAGCCTGAAGCCTTTTTATTTACTTTATTCTTCGGCGGTTTATTTTCTTTTTGTGCGGTTTTGTTTGGTCTTTCACACGGATATCACACAAAAGGCAGTGTTATTGCAAACCGTGTGGAACTTGTCGCCGGAATAATAATGGTTTTTATAGCAGTAAGATATTTACTTGTTGCTCTTGGCTAGATTTAATATAAAATAGCGTAAAATTAAAAAACGCTGCCCTTTTTACGCAGCGTTTTTTATTAAAAGGGAGAAAATATAAATTATGGAATATAATGTTCCTGTCAAAAGAGTTCTTATCACACAAGAACAAATACAAAAAAGAGCTGCCGAACTCGGCGAGCAAATTTCCAAAGATTATGCAGGCAAAACACCTGTAATCGTTTGTATTTTAAGGGGTTCAGTTTTATTTTTCGCAGATTTAGTGCGCAATATTAAAATTGATTGCAGTTTTGATTTTATGAGTTTATCTTCATATAACGGTGGCACATCTTCAAGCGGCAAAGTGCGCCTTAATCTTGACT
>JAZKZM010000168.1:0-1570 GCA_045612685.1 Elusimicrobiaceae bacterium | reverse complement strand
GATTTCTTTTTGTTCTTCGCTGATTAAAGATTCATTAAAGGTAGGCCAAGTTTCTTCTAAAAGGAAAGTTTGTTTGCCCATACGCTGCCAAATTTCGTCAGTTAAATGCGGGGCAAAAGGATGTAATAATTTTAAGAAAACAGCCATAGTCCCTTCGTCAATTTCTTTAAGTTTAACAAGTTCGTTAAAGAAAATCATTAAACTTGAAATTGCGGTATTAAAACTAAAGTTTTCAATATCTTGGGAAACTTTTTTAATAGTTTTATGTTTTAAAATTTCAAGTTCTTTGGGTAAGGTAATTTGCTTGTAAGTTAATTCTTCGGACCAGGAATAAATCCTCTTTAAGAAGCGGGAAATACCTTCAATACCTTTTGTATCCCAAGGTTTTGAGGCATCAAAAGGACCCATAAACATTTCATAAGAGCGGAAGGCATCAGCCCCGTATTCCTGTAAAATTTCATCGGGGTTAATAACATTTTTTTTACTCTTACTCATCTTTTCAATCATTGAGGTAAGTTTTGCGCCGTTTGATTTTAATTTTGGCTCAACAGGATTTGAAAAATCAATTTCGTCATAGCCGTGATAATTGCCGTTTTCATCTCTGTAAGAGAATGCAAGTATCATACCCTGGTGGCGCAGTTTTGTGTAAGGTTCTTTTGTATGGACAAGGCCTAAATCATAAAGCACTTTATGCCAAAAGCGTGAATAAAGCAAGTGCAAAACTGCGTGTTCTGCACCGCCGATATAGCAATCAACCGGGCCGTAGGCCTTTTCAATTTCCGTGTCAACTAATGCTTTATCATTTTTAGGGTCCATATACCTTAAATAATACCAGCAAGAGCCGGCCCATTGGGGCATAGTGTTTGTTTCCCTTTTGGCAGGCCCGCCGCATTTAGGGCAGGTGGTATTGACCCAGCTATCAATATTGGCAAGAGGACTTTCGCCCGTGCCGCTAGGTTCAAATTTTTCCACTTCGGGCAAGCGTAAAGGCAAATCTTTTTCATCTAAAGGAACAACGCCGCATTTTTCGCAGTGAACTATGGGAATAGGCTCGCCCCAATAGCGCTGGCGGGAAAAAACCCAATCTCTCAAGCGGTAAGTTGTTTTGGCTTGACCGAATTTATTATCTTGTAAAAATTTAATCATTTTGGCTTTGGCTTCATCCACTCTAAGGCCGTTTAAAAAGCCGGAGTTTACAAGTTCGCCATCGCCGACAAAGGCCTCTTTTTGGACGCCTTGCTCGCTCTTGATAACTTCAATTATCGGCAAATTAAATTTTTTGGCAAATTCATAATCGCGCGTATCGTGCGCGGGAACAGCCATAATTGCACCTGTGCCATAACCGGTCAAAACATAATCGGCTATCCAAACAGGTATTTTGGTATTGTTTAAAGGATTTATGGCGTATGCACCGGTAAAAGCGCCTGTTTTTTCTTTTTGAGCGTCGGCGCGTTCAATATCGGTTTTGGCGGCGGCTTCTTTTTGGTATTGTTCCACCGCGGCTTTTTGCTCGGGTGTGGTAATTTTACTAACAAGCGGATGTTCCGGCGCTAAAACAACATAAGTTGCA
>JAZKZM010000167.1:0-1555 GCA_045612685.1 Elusimicrobiaceae bacterium | reverse complement strand
TTTCCTTTATAACATCTAAACGGGAAAGGACACCATCTTCAAGCTTATTATAAATAAGTCCGCCCCAAATAGCCATCGGGCAGGCTTTTTTTACATCCTCTACTATTTTATTAAGATTGGAAATATTTGTCAACAGATTTTTTTGGGTATTTATTTTGGCTTCTTTATAGGCAGTTGCGGTATCGCTTTGTATTTTGGGATAGACAATAACAAGCGTAGGCGATTTTATATCACTTTTAATCAAAGTTAATTTATCGCCTATACCTTGCGCTCTGAAGAAGGTGCCTTTTTCCAAAAACACAGGCACATCAGCACCAAGTTTTGCGCCGATTTTATTTAAATCTTTCATTCTTTTTGAATTAAGTTCAATTTGATAAAGAGAGCATAAGCCAAGCAAAGTAGAAGCAGCATCACTTGAGCCGCCGCCAAGGCCTGCGCCTAAAGGAATATTCTTTTCAACGCGGATATCGCATTTTGCTTTTATTTCAAAATATTCAAAAAAAGCAAGGGCTGCTTTATAAACAATATTTGTTTTATCTTCCTTTAAATTTACGCCGTAAGGCCCGCGCATTTTTAAAGAAATTTTAATTTCGCTTGCCGGCTCAACACTTATTTTAATATCATCCCCTAAAGAAATTTTTGCAAACAAAGTATCAATATCGTGGTAGCCGTCCGCTCTTTTACCTAGGACTTCCAAAAATAAATTTACTTTTGCCGGTGCAAATACACTTATTTCGCTATTCATTTTACTAATTTACCTTCCTTATAATTTTCTTGAATATCAATTTGTCCGTTATTATGAAAAATGATTCTTTTGCCTTCTAACAGACCGTTTGAATAATTTTCCTGTAAATACAAAGTTCCATCGGGATAATAACCTTTTCTTTTCCCGTCAAGTTTGCCGTTTACATAAGATTCTTCGTAAAGCAATTGTCCGCTTTCATAATAAATTTGGCGTGTTCCTTCAAGCCTGTCATCCTTATAATTTTCTTTTGAAGAGGCCCTTCCGTTTTGGAAAAAGATTTCCCTTGTTCCGTTTAATTTATCATTTTTATATTCTTCCACAAGAATCAATTTATCGTTAGGCCCAAAAAGCTGGTGCTTGCCGTTTATCATACCGTTTTTATAATCAATTCTTTCTTCGGCCAAAACATTTTGGACAAAATTATATAAAACCGTTTGCCCGTTTTTTAAGCCCTTTTCATAATGTTCAATGGCGATAATGCGACCGTTTTGGTCATAAATATTAACTTTGCCTTGCGGCAAACCATTTTCAAAATAGGCTTCTTTTTTCAAACTGCCATTGCTGTAAAATTCTTTTGCAAGCCCGCTGTAAACAGTTCCGCTTTGTTGCACAACTGCCCCTTGTTGGTTTAAAATTTGGCGTGCGACTTCTTTATCATTATCGTAGAAAACTCTTTCAAAAACCGAGCGAGAAAAAGTTTTACCGGTATCGGTTATTTTATTATCTTTTATTTCAAGTTTTATATTAGTTTCTTTTTTAGATTGCAAAATACCGTTGTGGTAAACTTCCTTTAAAATAATTTCGTTTGAT
>JAZKZM010000166.1:0-11158 GCA_045612685.1 Elusimicrobiaceae bacterium | reverse complement strand
CGCAAAGTTTAAAAGATTTACTTGCGAATATTCATGGGAATTTCGTTTTAGATGTTATGCCCTTTTCGGTAGTTTCTGATTTTAAAAGAATTTTTTTAATGTTGTTTAGGACTAAAGAAAGTTATACCCAGTATACCCAGCGCCCGTCGTGGTCGGTTGCTTCAACAGATATTAATGCACAAAGTATTTTTATTTTGGAAAATTCCAGTTTTAAAACTAATTTTACCCACGAACTTACCCATATATATTTTGACGGATATTTTTTGCCCAGTGTGCCGCCGCTTTGGCTAAGTGAAGGTTTTGCAGTATATATCCAAACACAAAATCAGGAACTTAAAGATAAAAAATGGCTTATTCCATATTTAAAGAAATTTGCACAAGGTAATTATATTGCTTTTGATGAATTTATAAATGCGTCTGATTTAAGCAGTTATTCAAAAGAGGATGTTTTGCTTTGGTATGCGCAGGCTTATAGTGTTGTTGACTATTTGCTTTCTTCCAAAACGCGGGATGAGTTCTTCCAATTTTGTAAAAATTTAAAAGACGGCAACCCGACAAGCCGTTCTTTATACAGAGCCTACGGTATGCCTTTTAACAAGGTTTCTTCGCTTGAATATGCTTGGCTTTCTTATGCTTTTAACAAAAAGGGGGCAATTTAATTATGGCTAAATGGCAGCATATTCCCATACTTGCCCAAACAATCAAAGATTTATTGATAACCGATAAAGAAGGCCTTTATATTGACGGCACTTTAGGCCTTGGCGGACATACAAAAATTTTGCTTTCTTCGCTTGGTAAAAATGCCAAAGTTTTTGGTTTTGATAAAGATGCAAATGCTATCTTAATGGCAAAGGAAAATGTGGCAGATGCCCGTCTTGAAACTTTTAATTTAAGTTATACTGAGTGCGCGTGTGTTTTATCGCAAAAAAATATACAAGGTGTAAACGGCGCTTTGTTTGATTTCGGTTTAAGTTCCTATCAGTTAGATGATGCTTCGCGCGGGTTTAGTTTTAATAATCAAGGCCCGCTTGATATGCGTTTTGATACTAAGCAAACTTTAACGGCAAAAGCAATTGTTAATACTTGGCCGGCAGATAAAATTGAAAAAATTTTAGTTGATTACGGCGAAGAAAAATTTGCTTCAAAAATAGCGCGCGCAATTGTGCTTGCCGCAAGAGAAACACCTATAGAAACAACCTGGCAACTTGCTAAAATTATTGAAAGTGTTTGCCCGCGCACTTCTAAAACGCACCCTGCTACAAGGACTTTTCAGGCATTAAGAATTGCCGTTAATGATGAACTCGGCGCGGTTGAATCAGCTGCTAAATTAATTGAAAAAATACTTTTGCCTTGCGGCAGAGCGGCTTTTTTAACTTTCCATTCTTTAGAAGACAGAATTATCAAAAATGCTTTAAAAGATTTGTGCCAAGATAAAGAATCTTGGCGTTTAGTTAATAAAAAAGTTATAGAACCTTCTTGGCAGGAAATTCAGCAGAACTCACGGGCAAGAAGCGCAAAACTAAGAGTGATTGAGAGATTAAAATGAAAAAACTTTTATCATTAATTTTGGCTTTTGGTTTGCTTTTCTTTATTCTTTCCACTATCCGCATACAGAAAGAGAAAAGCGGGCAGCGCATTTCTGTTTTGATGGAAGATATTGCCTTTAAAGAAGCCCGCAATCAATATATTTCTTATCAAGTCGGTATTTATACAGGCCCGCAAGTTGTAATAGATAAGGCCTTAGCGCAAGGTTTGGTTTTTACCGAGCCAAGTAAAGTGTTTGTTTTAGAGGTTAAAAAAGATGAACACTAAACAAAGAATACAATTTTGCGGAATATTAGGCCTTGGCCTAGCTTTAATTGTTATTGTTAAATTATTTTTTACCCAAACAATTAAGCATAAAGAATTTACGGCAAAAGCGCAGAAAAGAGTTTATACCCAAACAAAAGCAGATACCTTGCGCGGACAGATTTTAGATAGAAACGGTATCGTTCTTGCAGAATCTTTAAGAACTTATGCCGTTGCTGTAAGTAAAAAAAATGTTAATAATAAAGAAGCCCTTTTTAAAGCCTTAACCAAAACGCTTGATGTGCCAAAAGATAAACTAAATAAACTTTGGCGCGAAAAAAAGAACTTTTTTTATGTCAAGAAAAAAGTATCTCCTATAGATTATGAAAAGTTGGAAGAAGTTTTAAATTCCCAAAAAATAACAGGCGTTGAACTTGAAAGGGAATATACCCGTCTTTATCCTTATGAAAATATCGCAAAAGATTTAATAGGCGCAACAAATTCAAAAAACCGCGGCCTTTCGGGCTTAGAGTTGATGTTTGATAAAGAACTTTCCCAAGAAGCACCGAGCCAAAAAGTTACACGCTCGCGCTGGGGCGGTATAATTTATGATAAAAGTTTGGAAAGAGAACTTTCTATTGCCGATATTTATTTGACTATTGATAGTTTAGCACAATATCAAGTGGAAAGTATTTTAAAAAAATACGCAGAGAAATATAAAGTTAAAAATGCTATTGCAATAGTGCAAGAGCCAAAAACAGGTTATATTTTAGCTGCGGCTTCTTATCCTTCTGTTGACGGACACGCTTTGCCCTTTCAGTTTACTTATGAGCCGGGCTCAACATTTAAAACTATCGGTGCGGCTGCCGCTTTAGATAGCGGTTCTATACAGCCAAACAGCACTTTTTCTATGGAAAATAATAAGTGGAGTGTAAGCGGAATAATTATTAAAGACCATCAGGAAAAACCTTGGCTTACCGTTAGCGAGATTTTAGAAGTTTCTTCAAATATCGGTGCGGGTAAAATAACTTTGGAGCTTGGCGCAAAAAATTTATATTCTTATTTTAAAAAATTTGGTTTTGGAGTAAAAACAAATGTCGGTTTTCTTGGAGAATCGGCCGGTATTTTACGCGAATATTCTACTTGGAAACCGATAGATACCGCTAAAGCAGGTTATGGATATACGGTATCTGTCAGCCCTGTGCAACTCGTGAGCGCTTATAGCGTTTTTGCAAACGGAGGCACTTTAATGCAAGCCCATTTAATAGATAAAATAACTTATCCCGACGGGCGTGTAGAGCAGATTGCCAAACCTAATGCCATTAGAAAAGTGCTAAAAAAGGAAACCGCTACCCAAGTTAGTAAATGGCTTGAAAATGTTGTAAATAAAGGCACAGGAAAGCCGGCTCAAATTAAAGGTTATAGAGTTGCCGGTAAGACTGGCACTACCGAGAAATTTAATGCAAGCGGTAAATATGAAAAATCAGCCCATATTGCATCTTTTTGCGGTTTTGTGCCGGCTTCGGAGCCAGAGTGGACAATTTTAGTTATATTAGACGAACCGGAAAGAGCCTTATTCGGTTCAACTTCCGCTAAAATATTTTCGGAAATTGCAAGTTATTTGCTTGCTATGAAAGGTGTTCAGCCAGACGGAGAGAATTTATGAATTTAAATATTGATTATAATTTGCTTGCTAAAATTACCGGTGGTGAAATTACCGGTAAAGGTGTTTTAAATAAATTGACTACCGATAGCCGTAAAGTTGAAAAGAATATGGCTTTTTGGGTTTTAAAAGGCCAAAATTTTGACGGACACACTTTTGTTAAGCAAGCATTAGAACAAGGTGCAAATTTGATTGTAAGTCATACTTTTGTTAAAGAAGCGCCCGCCTGTTTAGTTGTTAAAGATACTTTAAAAGCACTTCAGGCTTTAGCAAAATATCATAGACAGCAAAGTAAAATTGAAGTGGCTTCCATAACCGGTTCTAACGGCAAAAGCACAACAAAACAAATGTTGCTGGCCCTTTTATCTTATAAAGGCCAAACGCGCGCAAATATAGGCAATTTGAATAATCAAATCGGTGTGCCTTTGAGTTTGCTTGAAATTATGCCCGAAGATAAATACGGCGTTTTTGAACTTGGTGCTTCGCATAAAGGCGATATTGATGAAATTGCCAGCCTTGCTTTGCCAAAAGTTGCCGTTTTGACAAATATTGCGCCGGCCCATCTGGAATTTTTTAAAACCTTGCAAGGTGTTTTTGAAACTAAAACCGAAATCTTAAAATATATACAGAAAGACGGCACTTTGGTTTATAATTTAGATGACGAATATTTAAAACAATTAAAACAAACCTATAATAAAAAATCTTTAAGTTATGGTTTTAGCCAAGGGGCTGATTTACAAATTTTAGAAAATGATGTCTTTGCTTTTAAATATCAAGGCACAACTTATCAAAGTAATTTGACTTTGCAAAGACATAATAAATTAAATGCGGCGGCAGCTTCTTTAGCGGCAATTTCCCTTGGTTTAACCCCGCAGGAAGTTTTGCTTGCTTTAGCAAATTATAAACCCATGGCTTTGCGCCTTGAAGAAAAAATAAAACACGGCGTAAAATTTATTTTGGATTGTTATAATGCAAATCCCTTTTCTATGAAAAATGCTTTAGAAATTTTGGCTACTGAAAAAGGGGAAAAAGCAGTAGTTTTAGGGGATATGCGCGAACTTGGCGAGCAGGCAGTGAAATATCATCAGGAACTGGCAAAGCAAATATTAGATTTGAAAATTAAAAAAGTTTTTTTGGTTGGCCCTTTGATGAAGGAAGCCTTTAAAATTCTGGAAAAAGAGCCCTCCGTAATGGTAAAATATGCTATAGAAACAAAAGATATTATTGAGCCGTTGAGAAAAGATTTAAAAAATATTTCTGTTGTGCTTATTAAAGCATCAAATGCTTTAAATTTTAAGAGTATTTTTGAGGAGATATAAAAATGCTTTACTATTTAAGTTCTTTTACTGATAATCTTTCTTTACTTAATATTTTCAGTTATATTACCTTTAGGGCCGGAGCGGCGGTTTTAACTTCTTTACTTATTGCTTTTTTAATCGGTCCTGCTATAATAAAAAAATTAAAGAGTTATAAAATTTCCCAAGTGGAAAGAGAATGTGGACCAAAAAGCCACGTTTCAAAAAGCGGCACACCTACGATGGGCGGTATAATAATTATTATCAGTTTGCTAAGCTCTGTTTTGCTTTGGGCGCGTCTTGATAACCGCTTTATTTGGCTTTTAATTTTTGTTTCTGTAATGCTTTCTTTTATCGGTATGCTTGATGATTATATGAAATTAGTTAAGAAAAACCCCGCCGGCGCGCCTTCTTGGCTTAAACTGGTTTTTCAATTGATAACCGCTTTTGTAGTAGTGGCTTATTTGGGTGCTTATCCGCCAAGTGCGACTTATGGAACATCTCTCAGTATTCCTTATTTAAGCAGCAAAATGATTATTAATTTAGGGACTTTTTATTTTGCTTTTGCTATGCTTATGATTATAGGTTCTTCCAATGCAACAAATTTGACTGACGGCCTTGACGGCCTTGCTGCAGGCAGTATGATTTTTTGTGCTTGTGCTTATGCCGTTTTTGCTTATCTTGCCGGTAATATCGGTTTTGCTGATTATTTAAGAATAATTTATGTCCCCGGTTCAGGCGAAATCGCAATTTTTATGGGCGCTTTGGTGGGGGCTTGTTTAGGTTTCTTGTGGTATAACGCTTATCCGGCGCAGGTTTTTATGGGGGATACAAGTTCTTTATTTTTAGGAGGTGTTTTGGCAACAGCGGCAATTTGTGTTAAGCAGGAACTTGTTTTGCCTATTGTCGGCGGACTTTTTGTTATGGAAACGCTTTCCGTTATTATGCAAATGGGATATTTTAGAGCAACAAAAGGCAAAAGACTTTTTAAAATGGCACCTTTGCACCATCATTTTGAACTTAAAGGCGTAGCGGAGCCAAAAGTAATTGTCCGCTTTTGGATTGTCGGTATAGTGCTGATGTTAGTGGCACTTGCCTCTTTAAAGATAAAATGACGAATATTTTTCTTGAAAAAGGGCTTTCTAAGCCTAAAAAGAAATTTGTAAGAAAACAGGCTTATAAAATGGATAAGAGCTTGCTTATCTTGACGGTTATTTTAATAGTTTTGGGTTTAGTTTTTACTTATTCTGCCAGTGCTTTTGACTCTATATCTTTTTTTAAAAAGCAAGTATTTTTTGATATTGTGGGAATTATAACAATGTGGTTTTTAGCTCGCTATTATTTGCGTTTACAAAAAATAGTAAAACCGAATATCCTTTTATTTATCAGTTGGGCGCTTTTGATTTGGGCTTTGTTTACGGCAGAAGGTGCCCATGTGCATAGATGGATACATATAGGCCCTATCAATGTGCAGCCTTCGGAATTTGCTAAACTTGCTTTAATAATTTTTCTTTCATATTCCTTGAGTAAAAAACAGGATATTGAAAATAATGTAAAGACTTTAAAAATACCTTTTTTCTTTACTCTAATTACCATTGGACTTGTTGTTATGGGTAAGGACCTTGGTATTCCGGCGTTGATGTTTACTATTTCTTGTATGATATTTTTTATTGCAGGCACTAAGTTAAGATATATTTTTGCGGTTATTTCGGTAGCAATTCCTTTTATTGTTATAGAGTGCTTCCGCCATCCGTATAGAATAAAGAGGGTTTTAACTTTTCTTGCACCGGAAAATAGTATTGGGGATGTGGGGTATCAATTATCACATTCTTTATATGCAATAGGTTCGGGTGGTTGGTTTGGCAAAGGGCTAGGCGCTAGCGAACTTAAACTTGAATTTTTGCCGGCTGCCCATACGGATTTTATTTTTGCTATATTTTGTGAAGAGCTTGGTATGATAGGCGCTTTTATTTTGATAGGATTATTTATATGGCTTTTAGTTAGAGGTTTAACTGTTGCAAGAAGAACGGCAGATAAGTTTAATTCTTATCTTGCAAGCGGGATTACACTTTGTTTATTCTTTCAAGCGATGATAAATATGGGTGTTGCAAGCGGGGCTTTCCCTACAAAAGGTATTCCTTTGCCATTTTTTTCTTATGGAGGATCTTCGGTAATTGTTACTTTGGCAATGATGGGTATTTTGATGAATATAGCAGGGCAAGAAAATAAAAGGGATATTTCGTCAAGGATAAAATAATATGGAAAAAGTATATATGATAGCGGCAGGCGGAACAGGAGGGCATTTTTATCCGGGGTATGCACTTGGTTTAAAATTGATAGAAAGGGGCCATGATGTTGTTTTTATAATTAAAAAAGGCAATGAAAGCGCAGCTAAAATCCTTAAAGATAATGATATTTTTTATCACGAAATTGATTGTGTATCAATGCCCCGTTCCGTAAATCCAATTAAATGGTTTTCTTTTATTACAAAATTTATAAAAAGTTGTTTTTATATACGCGAACTTATTAAAAGTTATAAACCGCTTGTTTGTGTGGGTATGGGCGGTTATATCTCTTTTCCTTTGATTTTATGTGCCCATTTTATGGGTGTTAAAACCGCTATTCACGATTCAAACTCAAGGCTGGGACTGGCAAATAAAATTTGTAAAAGATTTGTTGATAAAGTAATGCTCGGTTTGCCTTTAGATAAACCTATAAAAAATTCTGTTTTAGTTGGCACGCCTATTAGAAAAGAATTTGCCCAAGAAACAAAACAATTAGAAGAAGGCTATTGGGAAATTACAAGTGATTTTGCCATAAATATTTTAATTTTCGGCGGCAGTCAAGGGGCAAGGCATTTAAATTTAGCAGCAAGCGAAATGGTTTTAAGAATGATTAAAAAAACAAGACGCATAAATTTTTTCCACGTTAGCGGCAGAAGAGATTATCAAATGCTGAAAGAGATTTATAAAGATTCACCGCAAGTGGAACTGATTGATTATGCTTATGATATGTATGCTTTGATGAGGACCTCTCAAATAATTATAGCAAGAAGCGGCGCCAGTTCTATTGCCGAAATTGTTGCCGTTCAAAAGCCTTCTATTTTAGTGCCTTTACCGACGGCTGCAGATAATCACCAATATTTTAATGCCAAGATTTTAGAAGATAACGGATGCTCGCTTTTAGTTGAAGATAATAAAGATTTATCAGTTAATCTTGAAAAAGCCATTTGTTCTTTGCTTGGTGAGCCTAAATTGCTTATTTCTATTCAAGATAATTTAAGAATATCACCTATACCAAGTCCGCTTGAAGCGGCCGACCTTTGCGCGACTCAAGTAGAGCGACTGGCCATACATTAAATTAATTATTTTGAACGGATAGTTTTAATATTATTTATGTGTTGGTCGTAAGTTTCAGAAAACACGTGCCTGCCGGTATTATCGGCGACAAAGTAAAGAGCAGTAAAGTCCTCTTCCGGACTTAAAACTGCTTTTATCGAATTAAGCCCCGGGTTAGCAATAGGCCCTGGCGGAAGGCCGTTATAGCGGTAAGTATTATAAGGGTTATCTAATTTTAAATCTCTGTAAAGCAGGCGGCCTTTCCAAAAGCGGTTTTCTTCGGGAATATAGCCAAGAGCATATTGCACCGTTGGGTCAGCTTCAAGGCGCTTACCTATTTTATAGCGGTTTATATAAACAGCGGCAATTTTAGGGCGTTCATCATCGTAAGTTGCTTCTCTTTCAACTATGGAAGCCAAGGTCAGAATTTGATTTTCATTAAAATTGGAGCCAATGGCCTTGATAACGGGTAAAATATTTTTATCATATTCTTCTTGCATCGTTCTTATTACAAGGGAAACAGGGGTATTTTTACCAAATAAATATGTGGAAGGGAAAAGTTTTCCTTCTAAATTCTTTTCTTTTGCTGCTTGTATAAAAAGTTTTTCGTCTTCTATAATTTCGCGTTTTTTAAGTTCGCGGGCTATTTCTTCTGTGCGCCAACCTTCCGGTATAACAACTTTTACAAGTTCTACACCAGGGTCATTTGTCAAACGCCAAATAGCTTCTTCGGAAGCCATATTTTTATTTAGTAAAAAGGAGCCGCTTCTTAAAAGTTTGCCCGCGCCTGAAATTTTTGTGCATATTTTAAACCAAAGCGGGTTTGTAATAACTTCATTTTCTTTTAAAATTGAAGCAATTTGCCCGGCAGTTGCACCTTGCGGTATTTCTATACGAACAAAATCTCCTTTGACAAAATAATGGCGATATATGCCAAAGGGTAAAGCTGCAATAAATAAAAGAATAATTGTTATTACTATTTTTATTTTCATTACTGATTAAATAAGTTTAATAAAATGTCTTTTGCCGGCTTGCAAAACGCCTTTTTGGGTTTGTCCGTCTTGGGTGATTTTATTGCCGTCAAGTTTCAAAGCACCTTGGTCAATTAAGCGTCTTGCTTCGTTCTTACTTTTTACAATTTTAGCGTTAATTAAAACTGCGCTATAGGTAAGGCCTTCTTCCGCCTTAACTTCGGGCATATCCTGCGGTAGTTCTTTTTTGGAAAACACTTGTTCAAAATTCTCAAGTGCTTTTTGTGCGGCTTCTTTGCTGTGGAAACGTTCCACCAAGATACAGGCCAAATCTTTCTTGGCTTGCATAGGGTGTTTCTTGCGCACTTCTTCAAGATTTTCAAGAGTTAACAACTCATAATATTGAAGCATTAACTCATCGGAAATTGACATAACTTTGCCAAACATATCTTGCGGGGCATCATTTAAACCGATATAATTGCCATAAGATTTTGACATCTTCTTTACCCCGTCAGTGCCGACGAGCAAAGGCAAAGTAATTGCAATTTGCGGCTCCTGGCCGTTATTTTTTTGTAATTGTCTGCCGACAAGGAGATTAAAAATTTGGTCTGTTCCGCCAAGTTCAACATCTGCTTTTAAAGCCACGCTATCTTGCCCTTGGAAAAGACTATATAAGATTTCAAGCAAGCTGATAGGGTTGCCGGCTTTCATACGCTTTTTAAAGTCATCTCTTTCCAAAACTTGGGAAACGGTTACTCTGGCAAGTGTGCCAAGGATTTCTTTTGTAGTAATAAACTTATCAAGCCAGGTGCTGTTAAAGCAAATTTCGGTTTTTTGCGGGTCTAAAATCTTAAATGCTTGGTCGGTATAAGTTTTGGCATTTTGTAAAATTGTTTCTCTTGGTAAAACGGGCCTTGTTGAATCTCTGCCGGAAGGATCGCCGACACCGGCCGTAAAATCGCCAATAACCAATACTGCGGTGTGGCCTAAATCCTGAAAAGCGCGCAGTTTAGTTAAAACAACGCTGTGGCCCAGGTGCAAATCAGCACTTGTCGGGTCAGCACCGAGTTTAACGCGCAATTTTTTACCGCTGGCTAGTTTTTTTTCTAATTCTTCTTTACTTACAAGGTCAACAATACCCCTTGTGATGATATCAATAGGTTGCATACAAAAAATCTCCTTTAATATATTCTAACAAAAAAAGCACCTCTTCGCTAGAGAAACGCTACATAAAATTATAAGGGTCCGCCACAATTTTTAAAATAACTTTTTTGAAAATTTTATTATCATTTAAAGTCTTTAAAAAACCTTTTAGCATGGCTTCATCTTTTGTTTTGATTAAAAGGTATTGTTCAAAGGAATTATCCTGCTGGCGTCCGCAGCGAAGCGGCCCTTGCACCTGCATAAAAGCGCTGTAAGCCGTATCAATAGAATCTTTTATAATTTTGGTGTAATTATCCAAATCTTTTTTTGTTTTAGCGATAATCAAAAGTTTTATTAGTTTGGTGTAGGGGGGGTAAAAAAACTCTTTTCTAAACTCAAGTTCTTGCTTGGCAAAGCGCGCATAGTCATTGCCTTTTAGAATAGAAAAATCAAAAAGTTCCTTGCCCCTTAATTGGATAAATAATTTAGAGTTGGGGTTTCTTTTAAGGCGGCCCATAAAGTTAAAAAGAATTTGCGCAAAATGTTCGTTGGCCCTAAAATCGGGGGAAGATAGCTGGCTATCGCCGTCTAAAATTGCGCCAAGCGTGATATCTTTTGCATCAAGCGCGGTGTTAAGTAAAAGCGGCGTTCCAAGCACTATATCGGCCTGTTTTGTATAAAGTGCTTCCTGCACGAAAAAGCCCTGGTCTTTTTTTGTTTTTAAAGTTTGGGAATCAAGGCGCAAAATTCTTGCCGAGGGAAAAAGCGCTTCCAAATCTTTTTGAACAGCTTGCGTGCCGGCGCCAACGGGCCTAAAAATTTCATTTTTACATTTCGGGCATTTTTGGTCTATAGATTCTTTTGCGCGGCATTTGGGGCATAGTAAAAATTCGCCGTCTTTACCTGTTTGCATAGTTAAAAGTGCGCCGCATTTTTTACATTTTAAAAGAGTTTTACAAT
>JAZKZM010000165.1:0-2585 GCA_045612685.1 Elusimicrobiaceae bacterium | reverse complement strand
CTATGCTCTTTATAAGAGAGGGGACTATCAAAGAGCAGCAGAAATGGCTAATGTTATTTTGAGTATAGACCCAACTTTAACCCAAGCCCAAACTCTTGCAAGGGAAGCTTCCAGAATGGCAGCTTACGGCACAATTTCCGAAGCGGAAATAGTTCGCATGAAATATGAAGACGGCATAACTTTATATAAAGCAGGGCGTTTGCTTGAAGCCAGAAATAAATTTGAAGAAATTTTGGTTCTCCGTCCAAATGAAACACAAGCCAAAAAATGGATAGAAAGAATTGATGAAGATATCGCCGCAGAGCATACCCGCAGGGGTTATTATGCATATAAAAATGGCGATTATGAAGAAGCCCTTAATCAATGGTATAGCGTTTTAATGATTAAAAAAGATGATGCCGAGCTTAATGCCAAAATAGCAGAGGTTGAAGCTAAATTAAAACAGGAAAAACTACAAGCTACTTTAAACCGCGCTTTTTCCTATTATTCAGAAGGTAGATTGGAAGAAGCCTATAGTGAATTTGAAAAAGCATTAGAAATACAACCCGGCGAACTTCAAACACAAAAATTTGCTATGCAGTTAAAAGAAGAAATTGCCACTAACTATTATACAATGGCTACAAATGCCTATAATAGCAAAAAGTATAATACGGCTATTTCTAATTGGAAGGAAGCAAAAAAATGGGGTTATAATCAGGCTGATATTAATTCTTGGATAAAAAAAGCTCAAAGAGCTCAGGAAGAAGTTAAAAAAGCTTCTTATAAAAAGACACAGGTTCAAACTGTTCAAGAAGAAGCCGGACATATTTATGAAGAAACAAATATCAATAGAAATGTTACAATTGGTCCTAACGGCGAGCAAACAATAACAGTGCAAGAAGAAACTATAACACAAACTATACCGTCATCCTCATCTTTCCCCACAAAAGTTTTAACTGAAAAACCCGGTGTTATAACGGAAGCTGCCCGTCAGGCTTCTATTGAAAAATATAGGGCAGGTTTGTTGTTCTATCAAGAGGAAAATTACGAAAAAGCAAAAGAAAGTTTCCAAGCAGCCCTTCAGCTTAACCCGGAAAACTCCGACGCTGCCTTGGCTTTAAAGAGAGTTGAAGAAAAGTATAACAGTAGGTAAAATTTATGATAAAAAAAATTAGTATTCGTTGGTTTATTTGGTTTGCCTTAGCGGCTTTTTATACTATAATTTTAGGTGCCTTACTATATTTTAATTTGTTTAAATATGTATTTGATGTTAACTTACAAAATCAGATAATTAATACCGTTTCTAACAATGCAAGGACTTTGATTAACGGCCTTGTAACAAAAAAAGATTATTTGACTTTGCCTGAGTTGGAAATAATTAATTCTTGGAAAAGCCAAGACCCACGAATTAAAAATGTAGTCTATTTTAACGGTAATGGCTCCATTCGCTGGCATAGCAATAAAGATCTTATCCAAAAAAGTTTTTCAGAATATGACAGAGGTGGTTATTTGGAAACTTATGCTGCTTCTGATGCTATGATAAACCGCGCGCCTAAGGTGGTAATGAAAAACGATGGCACAATGTATGAAATTGCCATACCTTTAAAACTTGCTAAAGATGACCAAGTTGTCGGGGTTGTTTCTTTAGATGTTTCCCGCGAGCAAGTTCAGTCAGAAATAAAGGGCGCTATGTTTAAATATTTAATCGGCTCTATAGCGATAATGTGTTTGATGGGTTTTGTTCTCTTTATTTTTGTTATTAAGCCGGTTGTTGCGCCTATAGTTGCTTTAACAAACAGTATAGATAATATTTCTACAAAGAGTTTTCAGTTTGACTTTTCTCAAAGAGAAGATGAAATAGGTGATTTAGCAAAATCAATAGAAAACTTCCTTACAAAAGTAAAAACTGAACTTGAAGAACAGGAAGAGCTATCTAAAAACCGCAAACATTATGAACAAGAATGGTGGGGGGAAGTTCTTGCTGCAACAATTCCAAAAGGCAGCCGTGCACTTGTTGTAGATGAAAATAATAATGTTATGCATACAAATTTTGAGTTACCTTTAAAGAAAGAAGGCCCTATTCACTTGCTTGATATTTTTGGTGTGACTCAACAAGAAATTGTTCGTATCGTAGGTCAGGCTATGGAAAATCCGGGCCAGGTGTTTAGAGCAACAACTCAAAGCAATGGTAGAGAATTTGGTATAAAAACTTTACAATTGACTTCTAAAGGTGGTATAATAAGAACATTGATTATACTTGAACCTTTGGCTTCAAAAAAGTAAAATTGAATTAGGAGGAAGTTTATGTTTAATCTTGAAATAAAAAGGATATCTTTAAGGTCTATAGTTCTTTCTGCTTATCCTTTTGTAGTGTTTGTATTTACTTTGCTACAAGCTTTTTTGGGATTAGGGGATTTACTAGACCCTGAAGCAGGTGTTTTTAAAGCTGTAATGCAAGTTTTACTTTATTCTGTTATAAATACAGGCGTAATTGTATTATTTACAATTTTTGCAGCTTTTATTTATAATATGGTTGTTAATTTCGGTGTTAAAGGAATAAGAGTTTCTCTTACCGACGTTGAAGAATCAACAGAAGAAATTTCCAA
>JAZKZM010000164.1:0-2712 GCA_045612685.1 Elusimicrobiaceae bacterium | reverse complement strand
AATTAAGGTAAATGCTTTATTTGATTTCATAAATGTTTTTCTCCTATTATTTATTTGACTTAACAAATTCAATTTTATTTTTTTTTTTTGAAAATCAAGTTTTTTGTAAAAAACTTGTTTGTGCACCTTTTATTTTTGCTGAAAAATCGCCAAAAAAAGAAGAAATTTTGCAAAAAGAGTAGCAAATAAAACACTTTTTCAAAGAAAAAGATAGTGCTCTTTTGTAGGACGAAGAGTCAAGAGGTGTTGCTTATTTTTTTTTTTTTGATAAACTACTTTTGTAAGTTTTAATCAAAAAAAGAGGTGTCTTTATGAAAACCCGCGCGTTTATATTAATAGAGTTATTAGTCGTTGTTTTAATTATAGGTATACTTGCCGCTATCGCTGTTCCACAGTATCAAAAAGCGGTATTAAAAGCCGACTTACATAAAGGTATTAACTTGGTTGAAAGTTTATATCAAGCCCAACAGGCATATCTGCTTGCCCATGATGATTTCGCAAAAGATATTGATGATCTTGATATTTCTATTCCTAAAGATGAATCTTGCACAAAAACACAACTTGCCAAGGCATCTTATTATTTCTGTAGTTTTGGTAGAATAGGTTTTTGGGATGATTTTGCAAATGTTCAATTTCAAAATAAAAAAACTGAAGCGGATAGGCCTCAGTTAGCTTATTTACATTTTTTGAAGAAAAGAGCCTCATATGAAGCAAACAAAAGATATTGTTTTGCCAAACCCAATAACAATACAGCAAATGGTGTATGTCAAGGTATGGGTGGAATTCTAATTGAAGAGAACGATGTGTGGAATGAATATATTCTTGATTAAAACTTTTTATTAATGCTATATTACTATATTAAAAGCTATTTATTAATTTGTATAATTAATTTATGGCAAGTCAAACGGAAGAAAAAAACGTTTTTAAAGATAAAGTCATAGTGCTTGGTTTAACGGGCGGAATTTCCGCCTATAAAATTTGTCTTTTGATAAATAAATTTAGAAGTCTTGGTGCGCAAATTCGCTTGATTGCGACGGAAAACTCGCTCAATTTTATTACAAAAACTACGCTTCAAACTCTTGCCAGAACCCCTGTTTTAACAGAACAATTTGATATTAAAAAATACGATATAAACCACAAAAGCCTGCAGGCCGAAGCCGACCTTTTTATTTTGGCGCCGGCAAGTGCAAACACAATTTCAAAAGTGGCTGGCGGTATTGCCGATAATCTTTTGACTTCCGTTCTTTGCGCCTGGCAAAAACCTTTGCTTGTTGCGCCTGCTATGAACGACGGTATGTGGTATAATCCTTCCACCCAAAACAGCATAAAAACTTTGGAAGCGCGCGGCGTTTTTATCGTCGGTCCGCAAATTGCCAAAATGTCTAATGGACAAGAGAGCAAAGGGCCTATGGCGGAAGTTGCCGATATTTTTGAAAGCGCAAAAAAGATTTTAAGTTTAGAGCAAACTTTAAAAGATAAAAAAGTCTTAATTGTCGGCGGTAGTATGCGTGAAGATTTTGATAAAAATAATTTTATTTCCGTAAAAAATACTTGTGAAAAAGCAAAATTTTTAGCGCGCGCGGCTTATTTAAACGGCGCAAAAGTTGTTTTGATAGGTAATGATATTTGCGAAGTGCCTTATACTCAAATTCAGGCACAAAGTCGCGCACAATATAAAGAAGCGCTTTTAAAAAATTTAGAAGAAAAGGATATCTTAATTTTTGCCTCAAATATGCCTGCCTGGCAAATTGCTAAAGAAGAAAAAGAAACCAAAAAACTTATTTTGACTTTAGCCCCTGCGGCTGATTTTATTAAAGAAGTTTTGCCTAAAAAGCCAAAAGATTTACTTATTTTAGATTTGCACGCAAAAGATTTTGACGCACAAAATCCTATGGAAACGGCTTTTGATTTACTTAAAGAAATTAAATAATTTGCGCAATAACAAAATAAAATAAGCGCCACCCCCATGGCGCCTATTTTGTGTGCTTTGAGTGGCAGGCAATATAACGGATACTTCTTTTTTTGCCACTCGCTTTGGACTTTTAAAAAAATAATCTTTTATAACTACTTTATATAAATAATTTATGTTATTTTTTTAAATTTGTCAAGCCCTTTTTTAAAAATATTTTTATCGTCTTATAAAACTTAAAATTATAAAATGCGACAATACCCTATCGCTTGCTTGTTATATAATATTTATTACCTAAAAATTAGGAGGACTTATGGAATATATATTTGGTATCTTAGTTATTTTTTTAATGGTTTTTATGATTCAAAAATTGTTATCCGCCAAGTATCAGCCGCAAATTAAATGGGTGTGGCTTGGTTTATTTGTTATACTTTCTTATAATTTGCTGGCAAAGCCTTACCGCGTGGAAAGAATTATTGCAGATATTACAAAACTAATCAATTAGATTGACAAAAAATCCCGGGTATTTACTACTCGGGATTTTAAAACTGACAAAATTTTATTTTGCAAGTTCTTTATAAAGTTCCTTTTGCCGGCCGGTTAAATGCTCAGGATTATTGATTAGTAAGCGGACATAGAAACTGCCGTTTTTGCCAAGCCCGCGGCCGGAAAGTTTTAATTTTTGTTCGCTTTTTGCGCCGGCAGGTATTTTGATATTTACGCTTGAAGAATCGGGCAAATAAACGCTTGCCGTGCCACCAAGAGCGGCAGTCCAAGGCATAATACTTAAGTCGTAATAAATA
>JAZKZM010000163.1:0-5351 GCA_045612685.1 Elusimicrobiaceae bacterium | reverse complement strand
CTGGCTTTTGCTTTGCAAAAGCAATTTTCCGTGCTACTCTTTTTACAAAAGTGTTCTAATACTACCATTTTTGTTAAATAAATGCTAAACTAATTGTTTCAGGAGGGTCTTACTTATGAGAATGTTAGACATAATTATTAAGAAAAGAGAAAACAAACCTTTAACTTTAGAAGAATTTACCTTCGTCGCAAACGGAGCGGCAAAAGGCACTTTGCCAGATTATCAGTTATCTTCATTTTTAATGGCTTGTTTTTTAAACCCTTTATCCCCAAAAGAAACCGCCTTTTTCACTAAAGCAATGGCTTTTAGCGGGCAAAGATTAATTTTTAAAAATGCAAAAAAACCTGTGGCAGATAAACACTCAACCGGCGGCGTTGGCGACGGAATTTCGCTTGCGCTTGCACCGCTTGCAGCAGCTGCCGGCCTTGATGTGCCGATGATGGCTGGCCGTGGGCTAGGCCATACGGGCGGCACGCTTGATAAACTTGAAAGTATGAAAGGTTTTAATATTGCAACACCTGTAAAACAAATTTATAAACAAATAAAAGAAATAGGTGTTTGTATGTTCGGGCAAACAAAGGACCTTGCTCCCGCCGATAAAAAACTTTATGCTTTAAGAGATGCAAGCGGCTGCGTGGAAAGCCGCCCTTTAATTACGGCAAGTATTTTATCTAAAAAATATGCCGAGGGTATTAATAATCTTTTTATTGATGTAAAATTTGGCAGCGGCGCTTTTATGCAAAAATATGAGGACAGTAAAAAACTTGCTAAAATGCTAGTTGAAACAGCAAAACTTATGGGCCTTAATTGCCGTGCTTTGCTAACCGATATGAACGAACCACTTGGCCGCGCTATCGGCAACTCAAATGAAGCTTTGCAAAGCATTTTAATCTTGCAAGGACAAAAAGATTTTGCGCCTGATTTTTATGAACTTTTAATTGAAAGTGCCGTCCAAATGCTTATTATCTGCAAGAAACAAAAGGACGCAAAAAAAGCAAAAGCACTTGTAGAAAATCTTATAAAAGACGGCTCTGCCTTAAAGAAATTTAAGGAAATTTTAAAATGGCAAGGCGCTAACCCAAAAATTGCCGATGAGCCGCAAAAATATTTAAAAAATGCAAAATACCAAAAAGATTTTATTGCAAATGCCGGCGGTTATATAAATAATATTGACGCAAAAACTTGCGGTATGGCAGCGGTTTTGCTTGGCGCAGGCCGCAACACTATGGAAGATAAAATTGACTATGGCGCAGGTATTTGGCTTGATAAAAAATCAGGCGACCAAGTGGCTAAAGGTGAGGTTATTGCGCGCTTATATGCCGAAGATAAAAAGAAACTTGAGCAAGGTTTTGAATTATTTAAAACAGCAGTTAAAATCTCTTCCAAAAAGCCAACTCCGCGCAAATTAATAAGAGAAGTTATTAAATAAAAAACTTTAAAAACCACGGATAAAAACCCGTGGTTTTTAATATATATATGAGCAAGCACCATCTTCACAATTGCCCGTTTTACCGGTTTCTTGTTGGCAAATTTTATTTGGAATATTTGTTTTATCTTCAGAAAAAACTACACATAATCTTGTTCCCTCTAGGCCGTAACGATCATCGTGAAGAAAATGTTGATAATATCTCATTGTAATGTTATTTATATAAGCATTACAAGCAACAGCTTTTTGGCAATTTTGACACGCCCAAAGTAGGCAAGTGATATTACTTGGTTTAGTTATATCTAAATCTAAAAAATTTTCTGTATATTTGCTATTGGCTAGATAATAAGATTCCTCGGCTTCGGCAATAGATTTTGTCAGATTTTTTATAGTTGAAAATTTTGATTTCCCAACCGCAATTTGATATTGCGGAACGGCGATTGCTGCTAAAATACCAATTATTAAAACAACGACTTATAACTCTATAAGTGTGAATGCTTGATTTTTCATACAAATACCTCTTTTTTGATTAAATTATAAAAGTAGTTTATCAAAAAAAAAAAAATAAGCAATACCTTTTGGCTCTTCGTCCTACAAAAGCGCGCTAGCTTTTGCTTTGCAAAAGTGTTTACCGCGCCACTCTTTTTACAAAATTTGTTCTATTTTAGCTATTTTTCAGCAAAAATTTTAACCTTTTCTTTTAAAAAACAGCGTATATGTTAATTTTGCAAAAACAAAATATAAAGCATATTTCCTACGACGGAAATTTGAAAAAACTTGATTTTCAAAAAAAAAAAATAAAATTGAATTATCTGAAAATAGGAGAAAAATAAAATGAATAAAAAAGGTTTTACCTTAATTGAGTTATTAGTAGTAGTTCTTATCATCGGTATTTTGGCCGCCATCGCTGTGCCGCAATACCAAAAAGCCGTAGCAAAAGCAGAACTCGCACAAATTATATCTCTTGTTAGAAGTATTAAGGAAGCAGAAGAAATTTATTATTTAGCTAACAATCAATATGCTTCAATAGAAGATTTAGATATTTCCATAAATAATCCTGATATTAATTGTAATTGCACTAATCAATCTAATTTTAGTTGTTATGGCAAAAATTTTGGAATACTATATTATTTTAAGAACTCTGATTATCCCCAAATTACAGAGTGTTATATAAATTCTAGAGATAAAAATTCATATTTAGCATTTGCTTGTACAGAGTTTTTAATTAATCAAGGTAAAGATATTGCCTCTCCATGGGGAAGAGAGAGCAGCAAGTTCTCAGGTGGATATGAAATAATTTTTACCGGAACTGCAAATTTTTAAAATAAAAAACCCCCGAAGTTGTTTTGTTCGGGGGTTTTATTGTTTCAAATAAAACTAAAACAGAGCAAATATTTTTTAGGGGCAATAAAATTGCACCGCCCTATTTTTTATTTTCTTTAAGACGAGGTATAGTAGGGACCGCGACCGAAGGGAGCTGCTATCCGAAGTCTTAAAAAAATAAAAAAGAGGAAAAAAGACGCCTCAAAAAACTATTTAAAATATTCGGCTTCTACCTGATTATACTTATTAATAACCTTCTTAATAAATGCGCGCTTGCTTGAATATGGACTAAAGAAACTGCCTTTAAAACCGGCAATAACAATATTTCTAAGTTGCCTTCTTGTTAAATTAAGATTATTTGTTAAAAGGACATATTCATCAGTCAAAGTGGTATTAGAAATAAGGCGGTTATCCGTGCAGATACTTACGGAAAGGCCCATATCAATCATCTTTTTTATAGGGTGGTCCTGAACGCTTTTTATTTGGGGCAGAGTTTGCAAATTACTTGTTAAACAAACTTCTATACCGATTCTTTCGCTGGCAAGATAATTAGCAAGTTCTTCTATATAGCGTTTTCTATTTCTGACTTTTTTATTTTTAATTAAATCTATATCAAACAAAAAAGTGCCGTGACCGATTCTGTTGGCGTGGCACTCGGTAATGGCTTGGAAGATTGATTCCGGGCCAAAGGCCTCGCCTGCGTGGAGGGTTTTTCTGATAAAGGCCTCGTGCACATATTGATAAGCGCGCCAATGGTCTTCTGCGGGGTGGCCGTCTTCTTTACCTGCCAAATCAAAACCGACAATAGGCAATTTTTCTTCTTTTAAAGCTACAGCGATTCTTGCAAGTTCAAAAGAGGCTATTGCGGCTATTTCATCTTCTTTAGCATATTGCAAAGTATCAATTAAATGGCTGTAATAAATGGAAGTGTGTTTATTAAAACTGCGCATTGCACACAAGATAAGACCGAAGTTAAATTCAACATCACTGCCGTTTTTTACGGCTTCACTTTTATTGTGTTCTTCTTGTGCTTTTTTAAGACCTTTATAGGCGGCTCTCACACTATCAGCCGGAGTCATCTTTTGCGAAGCATGTTGCTGCGGAGCAAAACGCACTTCTATATAACGCACGCCTTCTTTTATATTATCTTGCGCAAGTTCATAGGCAATACGCTCAATATTTTCTTTTTTTTGCATAACCGCAGTGGTATAAACAAAGCCCTTTAAATATTCGGATAAATTTTTATAGCGTTTTTTAAACACATTTTTTCTTAATTCTTCTTCGGTATAATAAGGCAATTTAACATTATCTTTTTTGGCCAGTTCAATAAGAGTTTTAATTCTTAAAGAACCGTCAAGATGCAAATGCAAATCCGATTTAGGTATTTTAAGTAAAAAATCTTTTGAAAAAGTTGTCATTATTTAAAGCTCCATTTGGGGCCTTGCGGAGTATCTTTAATAAGTATGCCCATTTGTTCAAGTTTTGCTCTAATCTCGTCTGATTTTTTGAAATGTTTATTTTTGCGGGCAAGTTGCCTCTCTTCAATTTAAGCCATAACTTCCGGCGGAAGTTCTTTTGATGTTTCTTCTTTAAGTAAATCAAGGGCAAGCATAGTGTCGGCATATTTAACAAGTTCAAGTTTTGTTGCGGGAGTATTTTTAGTTTTCAAAAATTCCCAAACAAAAGCAAGCGCTTTAGAAGTATTTAAATCATCTGCCATAGCACTAAAGAAAGTTTCTTTGGCTTTTTTCAATTCCTGTTCGTCTAAAACGCCTTGTTCTTGATTTTTTAAATCAGCAATTTTTTGCTTTAAACTTTTTAAACTTGCGCGCGCAAAATCAAGTGCTTCCCAAGAAAATTCAAGCTGTGTTCTGTAATGAGCGCCAAGGCATAAATATCTGTAATCTAAAGGATTATAACCTTTTTCTTTAAGTGAGCTTATTGTTAAAAATCCACCTGAACTTTTTGACATTTTACCGGCAGGCAAAACCAAAAATTCGCCGTGTATCCAATTGCGCACATAGGGTTTGCCGGTGGCTGCTTCGGCTTGGGCAATTTCGTTTGTATGGTGCACGGCAATATGGTCTATACCGCCGCAATGGATATCAAGTGTCTGGCCCAGATATTTCATTGCCATACTGGAACATTCAATATGCCAACCGGGAAAGCCAATTCCCCACGGGCTAGGCCATTCCATTTGGCGCTTTTCATTTGTCGGGGAAAACTTCCATAAAGCAAAGTCGCTGGGGTTGCGTTTTTCGCTGTTAAACTCAACTCTTGCACCGCTTTTAAGGCCTTCAATATGGCTTTTACCAACGAGGTTATGATAACCAGCAAACTTTGAAGTATCATAATAAATTCCGTCTGAAGTTTTATAGGTATAACCTTTTTCTTCAAGGGTTTTAACAAGATTAATCATTTCTTTAATATGCTCTGTTGCTCTGGCTGTAATTGTCGGTCTTTTGCAATTTAAGGAATCAAAATCTTTAAAGAAACTTTCTTCGTAAAATTTTGCAATATCCCAGGCGCTTTTGCCTTCACGCGCGGCGCCAAGTTCCATTTTATCCTGACCTTCATCGCTATCAGAAACAAGGTGGCCGAC
>JAZKZM010000162.1:0-1445 GCA_045612685.1 Elusimicrobiaceae bacterium | reverse complement strand
GAATTTACGGCGAAGCAAAAGACCAGAAATTTTTGGAGAAATTAATCAGCGAAGCTAAAAAAATAATTGAAACTTTGTCCTAAAACAAAGTTAGGGGGTAAAATGAAAATCATTAAAATAACTGCGCGGGAAGTTTTAGATTCCCGAGGGATGCCTACACTTAAAACAACTATTGTTTTATCTGACGGAATAACTGCAAGCGCCCAAGTGCCAAGCGGCGCTTCAACCGGCGTGCACGAAGCACTTGAGTTAAGAGATAAAGAAAAACGCTTTTTTGGTAAAGGCGTTTTAAAAGCTGTTCAAAATGTTTCTTTAATAGAAAAAGCTTTAAAAGGTTTTGATGTTTTTGAGCAAGAAAAAATTGATGAAACTATGTGCCTGCTTGACGGAACACCGAACAAAAGTAAACTTGGGGCAAATGCCATTTTAAGTGTTTCCTTGGCAGCAGCAAGAGCGGCAAGTATGGCTGCAAAAATGCCGCTTTATAAATATTTAAGAAAAGCTTTTAATTTTAAAGAAAAAACTTATCTTATGCCTTGCCCAATGTTAAATATCATTAACGGCGGGGTGCACGCTGACAGCGGTTTAAATATTCAGGAATTTATGATTGTGCCGACTAAACAAAAAACTTTTAGGGCGGCACTGCAAGGCGCAAGCGAAGTTTACCATACTTTAAAAAATCTTTTAGCGCAAAATAACCTATCAACAAGTATCGGCGATGAGGGCGGCTTTGCACCTAAAATTAAAAAGCACGAAGAAGTTTTTAGAATACTTTTAAAAGCTACGGCAAAAGCCGGCTATCAAAATATGCCCTTTGCCATAGACTGCGCTGCAAGTGAATTTTATGAAGAGGCATTTTATTTCTTTGAAGGCAAAAAATTATCCTATAAAGAATTAAGCAATATTTATGGAAATTGGTGTATAAATTTTCCTATAATATCTATAGAGGATCCTTTTGAACAAGATGACTGGCAGGCTTGGGAATATTTTACCCAAAAGGAAGGCAAAAAATTAAATATTGTGGGCGATGACCTTTTTGCAACAAACCTTGAAAGGCTTGAACTTGGTATTGAAAGAAAAGCAGCTAACTCTATTTTGATAAAATTAAACCAAATAGGCACGCTGAGCGAAACAATAAAGGTTATCTTTAATGCAAAAGAAGCAGGCCTAAGCACCATAATATCGCACCGCTCAGGCGAAACGGAAGATAGTTTTATTGCCGATTTAGCCGTTGCCTTAAACTGCGGCGCTATAAAAGCAGGCGCACCTGCAAGAAGTGAAAGACTTGCAAAATATAACCGCCTTCTTGAAATTGAAGAAGAACTTGCCGGCAAGGCAATTTTTGCGAAGGATAAAGCTTTTAAAAAGAAATGAAAAAGTTTTTTAAAAATAAAAAAAATATCATTTTTATAATAGTTTTTTTATTACTGCTTGCGATATTCGGG
>JAZKZM010000161.1:0-1088 GCA_045612685.1 Elusimicrobiaceae bacterium | reverse complement strand
TGATACAATTATCGTGCCTGTTACAACCGCTATGAAAAAACTTATCGGCTCGCAATTTCCCGGAACGGTAAATAATATTATGGTGCAAACTGCCTCAACCGAAGATTTAACAAAAGCAGAAGAAGATATTGCAATTCTTTTGCGCCAACGCCACAATATCACAGGTAAAAAAACTGATGACTTTATGATTCGCAATCTTACGCAAATGATGGAAAGCGCTATGGAAATGAGCCAAACTTTATCGCTTTTGCTTGCGGCTATTGCTTCAATTTCCTTGCTGGTTGGCGGTATAGGTATTATGAATATTATGCTTGTTTCCGTTACCGAAAGAACAAGAGAAATAGGTATAAGAATGGCAATCGGCGCAAAAAGTTGGGATATACGCCTGCAATTCTTAATTGAAGCACTTGTTCTTTCTTTAAGCGGCGGTATTTTGGGTATTGTGCTTGGTATCGGGGCGGCTTTGATAATTAAAAATTTCTTCCCTGATACTTTGCCTATTGCAATAACTTTTACACCTATGCTACTTGCTTTTGGCTTTTCTGGCTTGGTGGGTATATTCTTTGGTTTTTACCCTGCCTACAAGGCCTCTATGCTTAACCCGATTGACGCCCTAAGATTTGAGTAAAAGTTTACATCACTCAACAAGGATAAGTATAATAAGTGTCATATAAATAACCCGAATAACCTGTTTCGCTTTGTAATACTTTATTTGCTAAAGCGTTTTTATCTTTGGAAAAAACAACACACTCTTTAGAATTTATTTTTGGACGCATATAATAAGCTACGTCTACCCCACTAATATCTATTGAACAAGATATTTTACTTTCTCCGTTATACCAAACATTACAAGTCTTATTATTATCAAAAAAAACACTAAAATAATAAGGTGTTGTATCTTTTATATTTGATACTCCCGGTAAAGAAATATCTAAATCAGTATAGTTTTTTGGATAAGTGCCGTTTGCTAAATCATAAGCTTCGCAAGCTTCAGCCAAAGTTTTAACTATGCTTTTTATTGTGCTAAATTTTGTCTTGCCAACTGCTACTTGATACTGCGGCACGGCGATACTTGCTAAAATACCTAT
>JAZKZM010000160.1:0-1720 GCA_045612685.1 Elusimicrobiaceae bacterium | reverse complement strand
AAATTGGCAAAAAGATTTACAAGGTGCTTTGCAAGATTATAATAAAGCTGTTAAACTTGAGGAGCAAAATGCCATTTATTACAGATATAGAGCACATATTTATCGCAAACTCTTAAAAAACGAAGAGGCTTTAAAAGATTTGGCTTTAGCCATAAAATATGCCCAAACAAAATATAAAGATACTTTTAAAGCTGATTTTAAAGATTGGTCCGGTGGCCAAACTTATGAAGAGTATATCGCCAAAAATAATTTAGAAACTCCGCTTCAAGAAGAAAGCAAAGATTTTAAAGAATATCTTGCCGGTCTTAAGCAATATCTTTTTGGCAAGAAAACTAATACGCCGAAGCTTATGATGGTGTTTTTCCCGGGATTAAATAATATTGTGCGTTTCTTGGTTGGAAAATTTAATGAATATAAGCAAGCAGAGCTTGAAGAAATCTTTACAAAAGCCGAAGAAACAACTCTTCTTCAGATAAAGGGGGAAAATCTCGGCGGAGCCAATCGTGTTTTCCTTTTTAATCTTCAAAAAGAACTTCAGATGCTTGGTTTTTATAAAAAAGATATTACGCCGCTTTTAAGCCAGGTTAAAGCCTATATGAAGCAGGAATTCGGCGAAGAAGAAGTAAAAAGATATGCTGAATCTTATTTTCAAAAAGCTGTAGAAGCTGAAACCCATGATAATTTTGAACTTGCTGAAAAATATTATAATCTTGCCATAGAACTTAACCCTTATAATATTGCTTTATATTCAAATAGGGCAACAGTAAGAAAACACTTAGATAAGAAATACATAGATTATCTGCATTATATAAAAATTATAGAGTTTAGCTCTGCCAATAAAAATTATTATGATATGGCTATGTATAAATGGTATGACTTGGGCAAAAAAGAAGCAGCTATAGAAGATTTAAAGCAAGCTATTAAAAATCTTAAAGATGATTCTTTAATGGGAATTTATTTTGAAATTTTACAAAAGTGGACGGAAGAATTAAATGCCAAAAAAATAAAACTAGCCAAAAAAGAAAAGGGACACGGGTTTGATTTTGAGGAAGAAAATACGGAAAATATTTCCAAAGAAGAAGAAAATTTAATTGCCCAAGAATATTTAAGAAACTTTAATTCCTACAATGAACTTGTTAAAGCAAAAAAGGCAATAAGTTCAGGAGATTATAATAAAGCCCTAAAAATCTATAATGATATGATAAAATTTGCCGCTCCGGATGCAAACTATTATCTTTATAGGGCAGATCTTTTACATACTTTCCTTAATAAATCAAAAGAAGCTTTGAATGATTTAAATAAAGCCATAACTTTGGATAATACTAATGCCCTTTATTATTTTAGAAGAGCTTTAATACTTTGGTATGGTTTAGGAACAAAAGAAAAAGCTTTAAAAGATTTTAAAACTGCCGCTCAATATCAAGAGAGCTATCAAAAATATTTAGAAGAATATACGGCAAAATATAATCTTGAAAAGGGAAATTCTTCCCTAGGGAAGCAAGAAACTTTGCAAACAAGTGAAGAAAAACCCTTTACCCAAGTTATAAATGGTCTTGAAAAAGAAGTTTTTGGTAATCATAATAATCCCAAGCTGATGATTACATTTTTTCCGATATCAACTACTATTGCAAATTTTGTAAAAAATACAATGTTCGCATTAAAAGAAAACAAGATAAAAGAAATTTTTAAAAAGGCAGAAGAAGAAACGCTCCTTCAATTA
>JAZKZM010000159.1:0-1330 GCA_045612685.1 Elusimicrobiaceae bacterium | reverse complement strand
TATTGTTTGTTATGGCGTTTTGGCGGCCGTTTTCCACCGCTTCAGGCACACACTCAACACAAAAAGATTTTTTTACCAAATCGGCATTTGTGAGTGAAAAACTGCCCGCACCGCCGTATAAATCATAAAGAGTTTCGGGCTTAAATTTTTGAACGCGTGCGCGCACTTTTTGATACATCAAATTTGCTGTTCTTGTATTTGTTTGGAAAAACGATTGAGGCGAAAGTGTAAAAATAATTTTTCTATCGTCAAATAAAAGCGCTTCTTGCATGGTATCAGAGCCGCTTAAAACTTTTAAATCTTTTATCGGGCTTGCGTCGCTCATGCCGTCATTTATGGCAGTTAACACGCTATATTCGGGGTAAACCTGGTGGCAAACTTCAACAAGGCCTTCACTGTCAAAAGGCGTTTGGGAAATAAAAACAAGCATCCCCCCCTTTTCATTAAAACTTTGGCGCATCATTAAAGTTCTTAAAATGCCGGTATGCTTTCTTTGGTCGTAAAAAGGTATATTTTTATTTTTGGCCCAAAGATTAATTTTATAAATAAACCAAGGCAAATTTTGATTAAATAAAAAACAATCAGTAAGATTTACCGACCTATCCCAACGCCCCATTTGGCGAAAACCAAGCACATCTTCAAACTCCAAAGGCACGCTTTTATCGCGTTTGATTTTTTTGTTTAAAGGGTCTTTGTGAATTACTTGGTGCGTAAAACTTAACTCAATTTTATTTCTGTAATATTTAGTTAAAACGCTTGGGTTAACTTTGATTTTAGCAGTATAAAACGGCTCTAAAAGTTTAGCCACGGCAGATACTTTTTGCTTTAACTGCTCCTCGTAAGGCACTTTGATTAAAGCGCAACCGCCGCAAAGACTTGCCTGCTTACAAATATTAGACATTGAACTTGAAGACACAGACATCTCCGTCTTTGATAATATAATCGCGCCCTTCCTGGCGGATAAGGCCTTTTTCTTTTAAAATCTTTTCGCTTTTATATTCTAAGATATCTTTGACATCATAGACTTCCGCACAGATGAATCCGCGTTCAATATCACTGTGGATTTTGCCTGCCGCTTTTGGTGCGGGGCAGCCTATCGGTATAAGCCAGGAGCGAACTTCCACTTCCGGCCCGGCGGTAAAGAATGTGCACATTTTTAAAAGATTCATACCGGCACGCACAATTTTTTCAAGTCCCGTATAATCTGAGCCGCTTTCGGCTAAAAAGAGATGTTTTTCTTCTTCGCTGAGCTCAGCAATTTCGGCTTCAAATTTTACACATAATTCAACAAAACCCGCACCGACTTTTTCGGCGTGTTCTTTTAGTTTTT
>JAZKZM010000158.1:0-2548 GCA_045612685.1 Elusimicrobiaceae bacterium | reverse complement strand
CAGCTGATATCTTAAATGTTAACAGCGGTGCCACCTTACGCGGTAATGGCAATATCACCGGTGATGTTACTGTTGCCAGCGGTGCTACAATAGCTCCGGGCAATAGTATTGATACATTAACAATTACAGGTAATTTAGACCTTGCTGCAGGTAGCACAACTGCTATTGAAATCAATGAAACTCCGGCCAGCGATAAACTTATTGTTACCGGGGCAACAAATATTGAAAGCGGTGCTAATTTAACCGTATCTAATGAAAATGGCCGCTACTTTGAATGGGATTCCTTTGATATCTTGGAATCTGCAGGCAATGTAACAGGGACCTTTACTTATGACGGCACTATTGCAGATTATGACGCAAGCCGTATTGATATTGAGTTGGATTATAGCGACCCGACAAAAGTTGTTTTGACCGCAAAGAGAAAAGCAACTGATTATAGTAATACTGCTACAGGCGGTCTTTCCCATAACCAAAGACAAGCAGCCAAAGCTATTGATAATATCTCTACCGGTTTTGACGGAGATATTACAAATGCCTTACTTCAGATTGAAGAATTGGGCGGTTTAAATCCTCAAGATGTAACCCTTATTAATCCCGATTCTACTTTGCAAACTGCTTTAGATGATGTTGCCGGTGTATTATATGCAAACAGCGCTTTAACAACCTTATTTAATGCAAAAACGGCACATGTCTATGACAGAATTGCAAAACGCAATCCTTCCAAAGGTGCTTGCCCTAACTGCCACGACAATGTTTGGGCTGAATACTACAACCAATATGATAAAGTATATGCGGATGCAAATTCTTCCCGCTATACAAACAATATGTCCGGCGTGTTAGTAGGTTATGACCGCTCTTCAGAAAATCTCTTGCTCGGTGTTTACGGCGGATTTGGTAAGAGCGATTTACGCCAAGACAACGGAAGCACAATGGACCTTGACGATACCACATTAGGTATCTATGGCGGATACAGAACAGGTGAATGGTTGTTCAGAGGAACAATGTTTGCCGGTATCCAACATTATCAAGCCAAACGCGCAATCCGCTTTATGAATCGCACGGCTAAAGGTTCTTATGACGGTATGAATTTAGGCCTTGATTTGGAAGCCTCTTATTCAATACCTGTATATAATTGGTTAACTGTTAGACCTTTCGTAGGGTGGTTAAATAACTATTCACACCAAAACGGTTTTACTGAAAGTGGTGCTGAAGATTTGAATTTACATGTCTTCGGTAATGACCAGTTCAATTCACAAGTTCGTTTAGGTGTTCAGTTGGAAGGAAAAATCAGCAGACTTTCTTGGTATGGTTCAGCAGCCGTTAAACAATTTGTCGGCGATGACTATGCCAAATTGCATATGAATCTTTCTTCCATGCCAAGCACAGATATGCAAATTATCAGTGCTGAACTTGGCAGAACTTATTTCAGCGGCCAAGCAGGCTTAACCTATGCAATCACTGATAATTGGAGCATTTTTGGTAACCTTGATACAGGTGTCAATAATAAATCTGCCAATTGCTATGGAAACATCGGTTTAGCTTTTACTTGGTAAGGGGAGTTGTAAAATGAAAAAACTTTTAGTTTTATTAGGCTCGGTCTTAATGTCAGGTTGCTTTATCTGCCATAAGACAGCTCCCCAAGAAAAAATTGTCAATAACAAGGAGATTGCTGTTCAGCAATCTCCTGTTAAAGAAGAAAATGTCATCAGCCGCCACAGCATTTCCGAGGTTGCCAACTTTGATTTTAACAGCAAAGAAATTCGCCAGGATATGAATAAAATGGACGCCTTGATGAATGATATTCAAGCCCACCCCGACGCAATTATTTGGGTAGAAGGCCATACCGATAATGTCGGAACGGATGAATATAATAAAGACTTATCTTTACAGAGAGCAAACTCTGTTGCGCAGGAACTTTCTAAAAAGAATTTTCCTAATGAAATACATATCTACGGGGCAGGCTCAGCCTCACCTATTGCTTCAAACGATACGGAAGAAGGACGCGCACAAAACCGCCGTGTAGATATTGTTCTTATAAGAAATACTAAAAAATAATTGTTTCTTATACTTTAAGGTCCTTTAGGTTTTTTTACCTAAAGGACCTTTTTTTATTAATATCTTTTTTCGGAAAATTAAAAACCCGCTTCTTTCAAAGCAGGTTTTTAAATGGTGGGGCAGTAATTTTTGATGGTGTGTAGGTTCTTAGAAGGAGTTTTGTTGCGTGCGGGAATTTCCCTATTTAACAGGCATTTAACAGGCAAATAACAGGTATTTTGTGGGTTTTTCTTGCTTACGGCTACGATTTTAGATATATGGCAACAATTCTCCCCCCTTCTGAGAAATTATTACTAAAACGATCCAAATTCCCTACTCAGATTAACAGGGAAAAACAGGAAATAATTTAAAGTTCTTTTAAATAGGTTTCAACTTGGGTTTTGACGGCCTCTTTTATCTCTTTGGGGCTTATAACCTTGATATAAGGTATCCAATGAAAAATTATCATTAAAATTTCTTCGGCTTTGCTTACTTTTGAGGAAATGATAAGCTC
>JAZKZM010000157.1:0-2339 GCA_045612685.1 Elusimicrobiaceae bacterium | reverse complement strand
AATTGGTAAAATAAAGAAAAGTAAAAAGAAATAAGGAGATAAAATGTTTAAAAGTTGGATCAAAGAATTCAAAGAATTTGCCGTCAAAGGCAATATGATTGATATGGCAGTCGGTATCATTATCGGTGCTGCTTTCAGCGGTGTGGTTAATTCACTCGTTAAAGATGTCTTAATGCCCCCATTAAGTTTGCTGCTTTCTAAAGTTAATTTCAGCGGACTTTTCTGGGTGCTTAAAGATTCCGCCACACAACCCGGCCCTTATGCTTCCATAGAAGTTGCACAAAACGCCGGTGCAGTTGTTTTGTATATCGGTGCTTTCTTGAACACTTTAATTAGTTTCGTAATTACCGCTCTTGCTGTATTTATGTTAATTAAAGCAATTAATAAACTTAAACGCAAAGAAGCCCCCAAACCGGTAACAACAAAGGAATGTCCTTTCTGCAAGAGTTCTATTAATATTGCAGCTACAAGATGCCCCAACTGCACATCAGAACTCAAATAAGTTGTTTTTGAAAAAATATTCCCCCGTCTTTCTAGTCGGGGGATATTTTTTTTGAACTTCGGCTTTTGCGTTTATAGTGCGTTATGCCTCGCTCATATATACGGGGTTGCCACCCCCTCGTGATATACTTCGCTTGGCAAGCCTTCTCTAAACGCAAAATCCTCGCAAAAACATTTGCTCTGTTAGGTTAAATTTTTCCCTAAACATCCTACCTCATTTGAAAAAGCGTTTTTCTAAAGAAAAACTAATTAAAATTTCCTCAAAAATACTTGCTTTAGAAATAATTTAAAACCCCGCTTTACGCGGGGTTTTTTGTCAGATTTCCCCCCCTTATTTTTTTGCTCTTTTTGTAAAAAGAGTAGCGCGGAAAATTGCTTTTTCAAAGAAAAAGCCAGCGTGTATTTGTAGGACGAAGATTTAAGAGATGTCTTGCTTATTTTTTTTTTTTTGCTAAACTACTTTTATAAATTTAATAAAAATAAAAGGAGTTAGTATGAAAAACCAAGCGTCTACGCTTATAGAGATGTTAGTAGTCGTTTTAATCATTGGTATTTTAGCAGCAATTGCCGTTCCTCAATATCAAAAAGCAGTTATGAAAAGTCGTTTTACTCAATTAAAAATATTAGCATCTGCTATTGCTCAAGCTCAAGAAGAATATTATTTAGCCAACGGAGAATATGCCTCAGATATTAATTCTTTATCTATTAGTATTCCAGTAGATGATACAAAGTATAATTGTGCGTTAAGTGGTAAAGTCGCTTGCGGGTGTAATAATGATTTAATGTATTATCAAATTTATTATGCTAATTCATTATCTAATCCAGGAGTTATAATTTGTGGGGTTCTTGATAATACAAATAAAAATGCCGTAGCAATATGCCAAGAAGAAACCGGAAAAACGGAAGCGAATTGGACATCCGGTGTATACTCATCATATAAATACTAATAAGTTTTTGAGTATTAAAAAACACCTCGGTCAAAAAATAAACCGAGGTGTGTTTTTGTGTTAGTTATTTATTATGGTATCTATAATTGTTAAAATATCTTGGTTATGTGCTTTTGATAAAATACCAAATATTTTTAACATTTCTAGGAAAATATTTATATTGTTTCTATCAATAACAAATAGCGCAGTTTCTTTTTTATCGGCTGTTCTGCCAATTAATTGCTGATTGGTTTTTGTTTTTAATTCGGTTATAGGAAAACAAAAATATAACATAGGTTGCACGCCGATAGCATGTTGTCTTTCAGCAATTTTAATTTCGGTTAAAATTTCATAATTGCCAAATTTATGCACTAACATTGGGTATTTAACTTGTGTATAATAAAAATTTATTCCTAAAACATTTTTTTCAACAGGTTCGGTCCTTTCAATAGCAAAATTACTAGGGTTATCTATAAAATCATTTTCCTTTAAATTAGATAAGAAGGATTTTATATTTTCTAAATTTGTTTTCGTAATAATATTCCATTTGTGAAAATAATAAATATATTCCGATAATTCATATAGAGTTTTATGTTGTTTATTCGCAGCAATAAAATCAAAATTTTTTAAAGTAGTCAATTTTAATTTTTTTTTATCTTTTTTTTCAACATAAAAACCAATTTGCCACTCTACATAACAAGTTTGATCAAAAGGGATTTTTTTTGTAGCGACTTGAATACCATATCTATTAAAAAAACTTCTCTGTTTTATTCTTGTTTTGCCTGTTCCGTTTGTAAGTGGAATTTGAATAAATAATTTTTTATTTGCATTGTCAATGTTTTCAATTAACATAATGCCCCCCTAATAGATTTTTAAAATAATTTTCTATATTTTTCTTATGAAATAAAATAT
>JAZKZM010000156.1:0-2586 GCA_045612685.1 Elusimicrobiaceae bacterium | reverse complement strand
GATACCGAAGTTTACTCCAATACCGGCGGTCAAATGTCTAAAGCAACACCTATGGGTGCAGTTGCCCTCTTTGCCGCAGCAGGTAAATCAATGCCTAAAAAAGACTTGGGTATGATTGCTATGACTTATGGCAATATCTATGTTGCACAAGTCTGCTTAGGTGCAAATATGAATCAGGCAGTCCAAGCACTTGCCGAAGCTGAGGCCTATGACGGCCCTGCTTTGGTTGTTTGCTACTCACACTGCATTGCACACGGTATTGATATGAGTAAAGGTCTTTTGGAAGCTAAAAAAGCAGTTCAAAGTGGCAGATGGATTTTATACCGCTACAACCCTGCTTTAAAAGCACAAGGGCTTAATCCTTTAAAGATTGACTCGGGCGAACCTGTCATCAGCTTGAAAGACTTTATGGCCGGCGAAAACCGCTTTAAAGCCTTGATGAAAAACAACCCCGAAAGAGCCGAACAATTATTAAAAATTGCAGAAGCCGAGTATGCTTACAAACGCACTCTTTATAAACAACTTGCCGCCTTACCGGCAGCAAATGCTACAGAAACAAAAAAAGAGGAAGTTAAAGCATAACGCTAAATAACTTTTAGCACGAAACCGCCCTGTTTTTTAAAGAACAGGGCGGTTTTATTTTTGTTTAAAATATTGTAGAATAATATAAGTAATTTACACGCGGGCGTGGTTCAATGGTAGAACGGAAGCTTCCCAAGCTTTAGACGAGGGTTCGATTCCCTTCGCCCGCTAATTAAATTTATAAATAAAGGGGCAAAATATGCCAGAAAGTGATTTAGATAATACTAAAAGTTCAAAAGAAATGTGGTTGTTTTTAATTTTCTTAGATATTGCCGTATTATGCGTTCTTGCCTATTTTATTTATACTTCTTTCGGGGGGGAAATACAAAAGAAAGTTTCCGCCCTTACCGCTGCAAATAAACCTGCCAAAACTTTTGTAGAAGAAATTTTAGTGGAAGAACCAAAACTCCCTGCCACAAAAACAGAAGAAAAAAAGGATACTTCAACTAAAAAAGAAGAAGTAAAAAAATCAGAAACAAAAGATACGGCAAAAGAAGCCCCTAAAGCAGATTCAAAAGCCACCGCTAAAACCGAACCTGCCAAAGAGACACCCAAAGCAGAAGTTAAGACGGAAACGGCTAAAACAACACCTGCTACAAGTGCAAAAACTCCTGCCACAACAGAAAAGAAACAAAGTGTTTTTATTAGCGGTGTCGGCAAAACAAGAAAGGTTACTTTTAAATATTACGGCAATGCCAAAAATGTTGCGATTGTAAGCGGTTTTACTAGCAGACAGCCAAAAGCTTTAACCAAGAAAGATGGCGTTTGGGAAACATCTTTAATCTTATACCCCGGCGATTATAAATATATGTATATCGTTGACGGCGTTGAAACTTTAGACCCTTATGCCCCGTCGGCAAACGGCCGCTCGCTCTTAAAAGTTAAATAAGATTTTATAAAAGGAATCTTAAATATGTATCAAATAAATTTAGAACAAAAACATCTAAATAAAAAAGATACAATAAATTATGGCAGTTATTATACACCAAAACCCTTTGTGGATATTGCCTACAATTTAATATCAAAATATACCAATATAAACAACTATATTATTTTAGATACATCTTGCGGTTATGGCAATTTTTTAAGATATAAAAATTCTATCGGGGCTGATATTGATAAAATAGCCGTCAAAAAAGCAAAGCAAAATACAAATTGTGTTATTTTAGAACAAAACGGCTTATCAAATGTTTCACGAAATAATTATGAAATTAAAGAATCAGATTCTCTTATAATTATAGGTAATCCACCTTATAATGATACAACTTCTATAATAAACAATAGTATAAAAGAAGAAAAATTTGCTATTGATGCAGATTTAAAACATAGAGATTTAGGAATATCTTTTTTGCTCTCTTACAACAAATTAAAAGCTGATTATATTTGTGTTTTACACCCACTTTCCTATCTTATTAAGCAAGCAAACTTTAATGGTTTAAAAAACTTTACACAAAATTATAAATTAATTGATGGAATTATTATAAGCAGCAATAGTTTTTCAGATACTTCAAAGATGACAGCTTTCCCTATTATTATTGCTTTATATAAAAAAGATAATAAAGGTATGACTTTTAATGAAATTAAAGACTATAAATTTCAAACAATAGATCATAAAACTTTTGCTTTAAACGACTTTGATGTCATAGATAATTACATTACCAAATATCCGAATCAAAAATACGTAAGTAAAGAGAAAACTTTGGCTTATTTCTATACAATGCGCGATATAAACGCTTTAAAAAGAACAAAAAGTTTTATCGATTATGAAATAGCAAATTCTATTCGTGTAGTTAAAGAAAAATTCCCTTATTATTGCTATGTAGATTGCTTTAAAGATATAATACCACATATTCCCTATTATTTTGGAAACTGCAATATACCGATAAATAATAAAGAATTTATCAAAATAAAAGATAGTTTTGTCCTTATGAGTTGTCAAAAACATAAATATTTATCACACTTATTACAAAATAACTCTAACAATAATATTTTATTTCATAAGAA
>JAZKZM010000155.1:0-6448 GCA_045612685.1 Elusimicrobiaceae bacterium | reverse complement strand
AAGCGCACTATCTTTTTCTTTGAAAAAGTGTTTTATTTGCTACTCTTTTTGCAAAATTTGTTCTTTTTAGAATTTATTTCAGCGAAAATTTATAGAAAATATAAGGAGCATTTTTTTTGTTGTTAGTTTTTGTGGAAATTTTAATTAGCTTTTTCTAAGACAAGCAGAGCAAATATTTTGCGAGGATTTTGCGTTTAGAGTAGGCGCAACCGAGGAAGAGTATACTGCGAAAGGCCGGCAGGCCGAAGTATCCGACCGAGGTTGGAATAACTAGAAAAAACCACGCACAGCATATTTTGCAAAGATTTTTAGTGAAAAATCCCGCCCCGCATAGCAAATGTTTTTGCGTCAAAGTTTGCGTTTAATTTAAGAATAGAACAGAGCATTTTTTTGCTGTTGGTTTTTGTGGAAATTTTAATTAGCTTTTTCTATTCAGAAAAAGCGTTTCTTTCAAACGAGGTATACCACGAGGGGTGGCAACCCCAAGTATCCGAAGTTTGAAAAAAATTAAAATTTACCAAAAAACAACGCAAAAAAAATGCCGAGGGACAGGATCGAACTGTCGACACCTGGTTTTTCAGTCCAGTGCTCTACCACTGAGCTACCTCGGCTTTAATTCAAAAGGTTTGAATTATCACTTAATAAATTATACCAAAATTTTTGTGTTTTTGCAGATTTAATTTAATACAATAGGAAATATAGGGGGATATTTTATGAAGAAAACAGGTAAAGTTGTTATTTTGATGTTAGACTCTTTTGGTATCGGCGGCGCGGCTGATGCGGCCAAGTTTGGCGACGAAGGCGCAAACACCTTAAAGCATATTATGGAAAAACGGGGGTTTTTGAAAATTCCTAATATGACTTTTCTTGGCTTACAAAGAGCGGCGCAGGCAAGCGACGGCTCTTTTAGAACGGAAAAACAAGAATCTGCGCCAATAAATTTGCCAAGCAAATACGGCTTTATGCGCGAAAGGAGCCACGGCAAAGATACATCTTCGGGCCATTGGGAAATGGCAGGCGTGCCTGTGCTTTTTAACTGGGGATATTTTAAACCGGACTATCCAAGTTTTCCGCAAGAATTAGTTGATAATATTTGCAAGGAAGCAAAACTTTCCGGCATACTTGGCAATAAGGCAGCAAGCGGAACAGAAATTATTAAAGAATTTGGCGAGGAACATATAAAAACCGGCAAGCCGATTTGTTATACATCTGCCGATAGTGTTTTTCAAATTGCCGCGCACGAGGAAAGTTTTGGTTTAGAAAAACTTTATAATTTGTGTGAAATTGCTTTTAAATATGTAAAGCCTTATAATATTGCGCGCGTAATTGCGCGCCCTTTTGTCGGCACTAATGCCGAAAATTTTACGCGCACAAAAAACAGACACGATTATTCCGTTAAACCGCCCGCACCGACTATTTTAGATAAAATAAAAAATGCCGGCGGGCAGGTTATCGGCATTGGTAAAATAAGTGATATTTACGCCGGACAAGGCATAACAAAAAAAGTTAAAGCAAGCGGACTTGAAGAACTTTTTAACACAACTTTAAGTGAAGTTAAAACGGCGGAAAACGGCACACTTATTTTTACTAATTTTGTTGATTTTGATATGGTCTGGGGTCATAGGCGTGATATTGAGGGTTATGCCACAGGCCTTGAATATTTTGATAAACGCTTGCCTGAAATTGCGCCGCTTTTAGCGCCGGAAGATATTGTTTTTATAACGGCGGACCACGGCTGCGACCCTACTTATAAAGGCACCGACCACACGCGCGAAAATGTGCCTGTTTTAATGTTCGGTAAAGATGTTAAAGGGCAATTTATCGGTGGCAGAGATACTTATGCCGATATCGCGCAAACTATTGCCGAATATTTCGGCCTTGAAGGTTTTGAAAACACAAAAAGTTTTTTGTAGTTTTTGAAGAATTTTAAGCGCAAAATAAAAAAAACACCCTAGGTTTTAGCTTAGGGTGTTTTTAGTTTTAAAGCCGTTTAGCATTTCCCCTAATTAATAATATAATAGGTTTTAAGCCCATAACGTTGATCCATATCATTATCTTTAGTTCCTAAAGATTTACAAATTTCCGTTGCCAAATCTGTTTTACCCGTGTTTGGATGTGTATGACACCAATGCCTGCCCCATAATTGACTAGGGAAATTATCTGTTCCCTTACCTTGTTGTGTTTGAAACTCTAACTCTGGTAAGTTAGGATTATAGGCCGAAGCTAGACAAGATCGTTTAAACTGACATGTGTAAAAATAACTATTAGGTTGATTAGCGGCGGCGGCTGGTAAAACCGAATTATCATTTAAATAAACTCTATCAGCAGGCACACTAACATCTAATTCATTAATGTTATTTGTATATTCATCATGTGCTAAATAATAAATTTCTTGAGCTTCTAAAATACTTTTAAGCATAATTACAGCTTCCGAAGTTCGCGATTTTAGAACTGCTTTTTGATATTGAGGAACGGCTATTGCCGCCAAAATACCAATAATTAAAACAACGACTAATAACTCTATAAGCGTGAAGGCGCGGTTTTTCATACTTTTACCTCTTTAAATGATTAAGATTATAAAAGTAGTTTATCAAAAAAAAAAAATAAGCAACTCTTTTAGCAATTTTTCGTCTTACAAATGCCCGTCGGGTTTTGCTTTGCAAAAGCAATTTTACGCGCTACACTTTTAGCAAAAAGTGCTCTCTTTTTAACTTTTTTCAGCGGAAAAGAAAGCGGCGCAAACAAGTTTTTTACAAAAAACTTGATTTTCAAAAAAAAAAAAATAAAATGAAATTTGTTAAGTCTAATAAATAAAAAACAAAAAGGAGGAGATTCCCGATAAAAGCACTCGGGAATGACGATAATATATGAAAAAATCAAATAAAGCATTTACACTTATTGAATTACTTGTAGTTGTTCTTATAATCGGTATTTTGGCGGCGATAGCTGTTCCACAATATCAAAGAGCGGTTGATAGAGCCCAAGTAAGCAAAATGATGCCGATGATAAATGCCATTTTACAAGCTGAAGATGTTTATTATTTATCTAACGGAAAATATGCTTTAGATTTATCTGAATTGGATATTGATGTTACTAAAAATTGTATTTGGGGTGGAACTAAAAAACATCAAATATGGTGTCCTGGTTTTGTATTAAATAATGGGCATGTGAGCGGTAATGCAACAGGGCAACTACAATTACTTTTTTGCCCTACTGCGACAGATCCTACACAATGGACAAATTATATGGATTGTTATAATGTTCAGGAATTAAGTGTTGTTTATGCTTATAATCATCCAACCAATTATATATCAGAAGAAGATATCGGAAAAGTTAGTTGCACCAGCGCTTCTGCACGAGGACAAAGATTAGAAAGTATGTTTTGCCATTAACTTTTGAAATATAATTAAAAACCCCGTTTTTTAAACGGGGTTTTTTAATATATTTTGAGTTCACATTAAGCTAAAACAAGGCGCAAGGTTTTGCGAGGATTTTGTGTTTAGAGCAGGCGTGAGGAGTGACGCATATCTTGAGCGGGTGGTAACCCCGCATATGCGAGCGACGAACAACGCACTATAAACGCAAAAGCCGACGCAAAACAAAAAACTATTTGCTCCAGCAGGGGGTAAAAGAGTTGCCCCCAATATTAGCAATCAAATGTTGCGCGCTACCATCAGCATCCATAACATAAATTTGGCGTCTGCCGCCGCGAGTTGTGGTAAAAGCAATAAAGCGGCCGTCGGGCGACCAGAAGGGGTCTTCATTATTGCCGCTATCGGCGGTAAGTTGCCTGATTTGAGAGCCGGTGATATCAACTAAAAATAAATCTATAGGATGATTGGGCGCTTGGCGGCCGGCAAAAACTATCCAATCGCCGTTGGGGGACCATTGGGGCGTGTCGGTCCAATTAAATTTAGTTAAGCGGCGGGTTTGTTTTGTGTTTAAATCCAAAACATAAATTTGCGGGTTGCCCGAGCGGTTTGAAACATAAGTAACAAATTTGCCATCCGGTGAAAAAGAAGGCGAGCCATCAACGCCGTATTTATCTGTTAATTGTCTTAAATTGCCGGTATCAAGTTCTTTGATAAAGACACTGGCATTTTCCCCACGGGACATTGTAAAAACAATTTTTGAATCATCCGGAGAAACACCGCCTACCAAATTTAAACCTTCGCCTTTAATTAAAGATCTTATTTTGCCGGCTTTTAAATCAATATAAAAAATATCAGGGTTATTGTTGCGGTAAGTTGTATAGAAAATTTTTGTTCCGTCTGCATTCCAGCGCGGCAAAAGGGCAATACTTTTATCTTTGGTTAATTTGGTTAAGTTATAGCCGTCATAATCAACCATAAAAATTTCTTTATATCCGGCTAAATCGTTTGAGAAAGCAATTTTGGTATCAGCAATGCCGCGTTTGCCTTGCAAAAGTTTTACAACCTGGTCGCTAAACAAATGAGCAGAGCGCCTTAGCCCTTTTGTTGAACTTACAAATCTTTTAGCCAAAACGGCTTTTTGGCTTTCAGTATCATAAACAAAGGCCTTCATTTCCCAGGCGTCGCTAGGATTTAAAGAAACTTCACCAAACAAAAGATAATCTGCTTTTTTTGAGCGGGCTAAATCCAAAGAAGAAGAAATATTGTTCGTATCAACAAAACCGATATTTTCTTCTAAATTAAAATATCTTGAACGCATTAAATCGGAGCGCACAACATTGCTTAAAAGGTTGGCTGTTTCTTGCGCTTTTTCATCACCTTCGGTATATCTAAAAGAGCCTACAGCGATTTTGGGTAAGGCATTAGGGTCATATTTAGAAGAAATACCGATATAAACATCGCTATTTCTGGCAAAACAAAATAAAGGACATAGCAAAATTGCTATGAATAATAAATTTTTTAAGGTTTTCATTTTATATTTTTAAGGAGTTCTTTTGCTTCTTTAGCAAAATCTGTATTTTTGAAATCTTGAATAACGGATTTCAAATACATTGTGGCCTCATCTTTTTTATCTAAAGGCAAAATGCTTTGAGCATAAACTATGCGTGTTTGGGCAGTCAATTTGCTGTTTGGATATTTATCAATTAATGTTGCGGCATTTACCGCGGCTTTTTGATAATCTTTTAATTCCAAATTGCTTTTGGCTAAATAAAAATAGGCCTCTTCAATATTTGCGCCGTTAGGTGCTGATTTTATATAGAGATTAAAACCTTCCGCTGCGGCGGCATAATTTTTATTATCAAATTGGTTTTTTGCTTCTGCGTAAAGTTCAGTCGGGGAAGATTTATATTGTGTTGTTTCCTTTTCGCTTATAGAAGTATTAATATCATCAAGTTTTGAAGAAAGTTGGTCAAGTTTATAATTAAAATCTCTTAAATTATCATTAGCTTGGGCTAATTGGACGGATAAATCTTGTATTTGCTGATCGCTTGCAGCCTGATTTGCCTGCACGCTTTGCAAGGTTTTATTTAAAGAAGAAATTTGTGTTTTTAAAATACTTATATCATCACGCGTGGCAACACAACCACAGAAAAAAAGGGAGTTCATCCCCACGAAAATTAAAAAGATATTTCTAAATTTCATATAAAACAAACTCCCTTTGAAAAGTCTTACATAATTGCTGTATCAGCTCTGCGGTTTTGAGCCCAGCAGGCATTGGTGCTTTCTGTGCAGACAGGTTTTTCTTCACCATAAGAAACAACTCTGATATTTGCAGCAGGAATGCCAAGTTTAATATAGTAATTTTTGACTTCTTGAGCTCTTTTATCGCCTAAGACGATATTATAAGCAATAGTGCCTCTGTCATCGCAATTGCCTTCAACTACGATTTTAGTTGCACCCTTTTCTTTAATAGCGCTGGCGTTATCTTCCAGAGTCTTGCGGCTTTGGGCGTTGAGGCTATATTCATTAAAACCGAAATAGACCGGCTCAAGCATTGCAGAAGGAACTGCGAGGGCTTCGCCATCGTCTTCTACATCAAGTTCTTCTTCTACATAGATCTCTGTTGATTGGCCAACAGCAACTGTATCAGCTGTGGCATCTTTCTTAACGTTTTTGCTGCAGGCGGCAACGCCGAGAACTAAAGCAAAAACGAGCATTAACTTCATTGTTTTACTCATCATTTTCTCCTTATAAGTCCTACTTGTCTTATATAATAATAAATGATACAAGACTTTTGGCCTTTCAGTCAATATCTATCTCGGTAAACGGCCGGACATTATCTCCGCAAAAACTTTTGTTGGCTCTATTTTACTTAAGATAATACGCAGCGCGGAAGTTATAGGAACAGCCAAGAAAGCTCCCGGAATACCCCAAACTAAAGCCCAAAAAATAAGTGAGCTTATTATCGTAACAGGATGCAAGTCCATACCATTACCAAGAAATTTTGGTTCCAAAATACTGCCAATTATTATCTGCACGGCAGTCGGGATAAATAATACAATTAAAAAATCTGC
>JAZKZM010000154.1:0-4409 GCA_045612685.1 Elusimicrobiaceae bacterium | reverse complement strand
ATTTTCTCCTATTTTAAGCGGAAGAGATTCCAAACAAAGACACTTTGAAATGACGATTTTTATTAATTGTCATGCTGAGATGTTTTTGCTCAGCATCTATTCCTATTTTTGCTATATTCAAATTTTATTTTTTTTTTTTTTGAAAATCAAGTTTTTTGTAAAAAAACTTGATATTGCCGTCTTATTTTTGCTGAAAAAACATCAAAAGAGAACATGTTTTGTAAAAAGAGTAGCATAAAAAATCACTTTTGCAAAGCAAAAGGCAGCGGGCATTTGTAGGACCTTGCGCTGAAATAGTTGCTTATTTTTTTTTTTTTGCTAAACTACTTTTATAATTTAATCATTTAAAGAGGTCCAAGTATGAAAAACAAAGCATTTACGCTTATAGAGATGTTAGTAGTTGTTTTAATTATAGGCATTTTGGCGGCTATTGCCGTGCCTCAATATCAAAAAGCAGTTTATAAATCTCGTGCTATGGAGGCAATGCTTCTAGTTAAAGCTTTGGCTGAGGCAGAAGAAGTATACTATTTGGTTAATGGCGAATATTCAAAAGAGATAGAGAAATTAGATGTTAAAATTCCCGAAGAATTAATTACATCTTTTGGTGTTTGGAAGTTTGAAGATAAGTATTCTTATTCTTGTAGCAGAGGGGTAGAGTGTGGTGCTGGCGCAAATAATACTAATATGCCTTCTTTTCAGTTTAATTTTAAACAAAGGACTGATCCTGATGCAGGAAAATTTTATTGCAATTTAGGTTCTGATGATAGTAAAAGTGAAATTGCAAAATCAATTTGCCAAGGTCTTGGTGGGGTGGTTGATTCAAGCAGAACTCAAGCGTGGGCAATTGATAAGTATTTTATTTTAAATGGAGTTAACTAAATTTTTGTTTATTAAAAATTTTAGTTTATATTTCATTTTTTAGAGTTTTCTTTATCTTCCGGTGCTTGCGGTAAAAGATGTCCGAAGAAGGTTTCCGATAGAGATTTGGAAGATTTTTTCTTTCTCTTCTTTTTTGGTTGAGTTTCTTTTACTTCTGCTTCAGCAGAAATTTCTTTTGTTTCTTCTTGTTTAGTTATTGGTGTTTGGGGTTGTGTTTCTTGCGGTATTAAGTGGCGCACCATTGCCAAAAAGAAATTCTTTTTATTAAGTTTATTTTCAAGTTGTGCTTTTGTTTGGGTGTCTTCTTCGTCGTCTGAAAATCTTTTATCAAAATGAAATCTTTGTTTATCAAATAAAGACCTTTGCCCCGTAATCAAAAAACTTACAATGCAAGAAACCGCAGCATAAGGTGCAATATCCGCGCCGAAAAGTTCCATAGCCATAATACTTGCTGCTAGCGGCGTATTGGCAACACCCGCCAAAATACTTACAAGCCCCAAGGCCGCAAAAGTTATAGTGTTTAAACCAAATAAATCCGCAAAGAAATAGCCCGCATTTGCACCGATAAAGAAAACCGGTGTTATCAGCCCGCCGACTCCGCCGCCTGCAAAAGTAAGTGAGGTTGTTAAAATCTTAAATAAGAAACCAAAAGGTGCGGCCTGATCGCCTGCTAAAATAGCGTCAACCCTTTGCATTGTTAAACCAAGGTAAATATCAGAAGTCAAAAGTGTTATCAAAATAATTAAAGCGCCGGCAATAAAACATTTCCAAAAAACAGAAAAACGGATAGAAATATATCTAAATAAAATTTGCGTAAATCTTAAAATTTCTATAAAAGCCAAAGATACAAAGCCAAAAAATATACCTGCAAAAAACACATGCCATAAAGAACTATCCAAATTTAATGCGGATAATTGTAAAGGATGATAAATATATTCCACGCCTAACATTTGTGTTATTTGATAAGAGGTTATACCCGAAATAAAAGCCGGAAACATAACTTCATAAAATATAGAGCCGACGCTTAAAACTTCAAGACCGAAAATCGCGCCTGATATCGGCACGCCGAAAACTCCTGCAAAGCCGGCCGAAACACCGCAAATCATAAGTTTGCGCCTTTCATTTGCATTAAAGGATAATAATTTTGAAATAAACGAGGCCACACCCGCGCCCACATCAGCACAAGGGGATTCTTTACCGGCAGAACCGCCTGCGGCGATAGTTAAAATCGGCAAGAAAAATGCCTTTAGTGATGACTTTACAGAAATTGGTTTTTTATCATTAATGCTTGCAATAGCCGCATTTGTGGAAAAACCTTTATCGTGCGGATAAACTTTGCGTGCAAGATAATCAACAATAAGCAAAGCAACAGGCAAACATAAAAAATAATATCTGTAGGAATTGGTAAACTTTATAGACTTGCTTAACAAATGTAAAAACAAAGCATTAAAACAGCCTACGACAATACCGATAAGAGTGGCGGCTAAAAACCATTTTAAAAGACTGAAAAAAGCAATTTTCCTTCTTAAATTATTAAATTTTGTTTCCATAGCCTAAATATTCAGTAAAAGCATTATGGCAAGGGTTAAAAATACCAAAGATAAGCAAAGCTTTGCAATTGCCAAATGTTTTTTAAAGAAATTATTTATTCCTTCCGATTCAATACCTATAGCGCATAAAATAAACACAGCAAGCAAAGGTAAAATAAACATTACATTATATAAAAGCAAATATAGCCATGCCTGCACGCGTAAAGCAGGCTCTTTTAAAATTGCAACGATAGTCGGCACATAAACTTGGCCCGTGCAAACTGCTTCCACCAAAGAAACACTGAAACCGACAGCCAAAGAAGCTAAAATTAAACCGAAAGTAGAGTGTTTTTTACCTCTCAAAAAGAAGCCGATAATTTTGTTTATTCTTATTTTTAAATTGGTAGAAAGCGTCAAAAGCATTTCCTTGCTGTTTTTTGTTTTTAAATAAACCACAAAATCGTAAACACTTAAAATAAATAAAACAAAACAAGCAGTGGCCGTTAAAATATAAAATATCTTAATAAAAGTTTGAAACGCGCTTAAAGCATATAAGATATTAAACAAGCCAAGCCCGATTAAAATATAAGCAATAAAAACGGCCAAACAATAAGAATAACCTATCAAAATAACTTCTTTTTTATCATAGCGGTAAATTGTTAAGAAAGAAACCAAAAACACAATTACGGCAAAAGCGCAAGGATTTATTCCGTCAACAAGGCCATAAACAATAATTGCCGCAACGGTAAACTTAGAAAATTCTTTTTTTGAATCCACTTCGGAAAGATTCTTTGTTTTTGTATTATTTTTTATAGTTTCCTTTATTATATTTTCCGATAATTGTTTAATTTCGCCGGGGTAGCCTATTAAACAATGCTCGCCCGCTACAATACAAGGTACGCCATATTCTTCAAGATTATATTGCTCGGCAATATCTTTAAGTAAAAGATTGCCTTTCCCGTCTGAAGTATCAATATCAACAAAATTTACCTTATCATTAAATTCTTTTTTTAATTTAGGATAAAATTCTTTTTTAAATTTTAAACAATGGCCGCAAGTGGGGGAAGTAAAAACATAAATATTAGGTTTGCCATTTTCTTCTTTGGCATAAGTTTCTGTTTTATTATTTTCTAAAGAGGTAGTTTCCTGTTTTTCATTTTGCCATGCTTGTTGATTTGTGGGTTCATTAGCAAATAAAGCAAAAGGCAAAAGTAAGAAAATTAAAAGGAAAAGTTTTTTCATTTCAAAGAACCTCTATTTTAGTAAAACAATAAAATCTTTAATGCCGTTCATAACCATATTAACAGACATCAAAATCAAGAGCATACCTGTCAATCTTTCAACGGCAACGATACCTTTTTTGCCAAGCAAATTGCTTATGGGAAAAGATAATAACAATACTGCTGCATTAAAGGCAGAAGCAATTAATATTGCAACTAAAACTAGAAGAGCTTTTGAAAGAGGACCGGCAGATAAAATCAAAATCATACTCAAACTTGCAGGCCCTGCAATCAGCGGTATGGCAAGAGGCACAACAAAAGGCTCTTCTTCTTTTGGATTTAATTTTGTTTCTTCTTCTAAAGAAGGGTTGAAAACAAGTTTAACCGATATAATAAACAAAATTATACCGCCGGCAATACTCATAGAATAAGACTCAATGCCAAACCATCCCAAAATTTTTGTTCCGGCAAAAAGGAAAGAAAGCATTATTAAAAGTGCAATAAACAATTCCCTAAGCAATACTTTTTTGCGTCTTTCAGGGGCAACTTTTTTTAAAGCGGTAATAAAAAGCGGAATATTACCAAAAGGGTCCATTACCAAAATTAAAGTTATAACAGATGATAAAATTATATCCATAAAAACACCTCTATCATTTAATAATACTATATTTAGAATCAAAGGGCAAATTGCACTTTACGCCGTATTTGGCATATAAAAAACCCGCTATTCTAATTAGAATAACGGGTTTTTTGAGAAAGTAAAAATTATTTTACTTTAACA
>JAZKZM010000153.1:0-2437 GCA_045612685.1 Elusimicrobiaceae bacterium | reverse complement strand
AAAGAGTGGATATGGATATTGCCCGCTTGAGCGATACCCTTGCCTTACTTGAAGAACAAATCAAAAAACTTGACGGCGAAGCCCGCAAAGCACGCCTTTATCAAAAATACCGCGAAGAGTTAAAAGAAAGCGAAATTATTTTATGTCTTGAAAATATTAAAATACACGAAGAACAAATAAATAAAATCGCTTCTGAACTTGAACCCGTTTTAAAAGAAAAAGAAGATTTACAAAGCACCATTAGCGCGGCCGAAGGCGAAACCGCCGCATTAGATTTAAATTTAACCCACAAGCAAAAACAATTAAGCGAGTTTAGCGAAAAAATTGCTGCAGATAAATACCAAATCGGTCTTTTAGAAGGCGCTATACAAAATTGCGAAAATATGGCTCAAGAACTTCAAGCCCGTCTTAAAAATTTTGCTTCTGAAGAAACTTTAAGTTTAAGCAGACTTGGCGAAATTGAACCGGCACTTGCCAACTTAAAAAAGAAACTTGTGGAAATCACTTTACAACTTGAACCCGCCCAACAGGAATATAATAATAAATATCAGCAAGTTACTGCTAACGAGCAGGCAATTTTGCAAATCAGACAAGATTTTGAAAAAGCAACCAATAACTTAATGGGCTTTACCCATAAAGAAATGGAGTTAAGCGGCAAAATCGCTCTTGAAGAATCTGCCGCCCAGCACGAAAATAATAATTTAATTAATCTTGAGCGTTCTTTAACTGCGCAAAAAGTGCAACTTGAAGAAGTTAAAAAAGAACTTGAAACAATTAAAACTTCCCTTGAAACCAAAAAACAGGAAGTTGAAAAATTGCGCACAGAACAAACAAATTTGGAAGAACAAAGACAGAAACTCCAAAACCAAAAGCAAGAACTTAATGATAAATTAACAACTCTAAAAACCAAGCAGGCCGCCCTTAATACCAAAATGCAAATGATACAAACACAGGGCAAAAATAATCCTTATTGGGTCGGCACAAAACTTGTGGAAGACGCCAAAATTTCAGGTGTGCTTGGCACTCTTAGAAAGAATCTTAAATTTGATAAAACTTTGGAACTTGCCTTTGAAGAAGCCTTCGGTAAATATCTTGATTCCGTCGTTTGCGAAAACGAAAATGCTTTTAATCAAGCCGAACAAATTTTAAAACAAAACGGCAAAACAAGATGCCGCTTTATCCTTTTAAACGCCGTGCCGCAAAGTGTAAATGCAGGGCAAGAATTATCTGCCAAAATAACTTGTGCGGAAAATCTGCGCCCCTTAGTTAATTATATTTTAGGCAGTGCCAGCAGCACGGAAGGCAAAGTAAATTGCGGGTTTTGGCTTTCTGCCGGTGCAGTCGGTGTAGAATCTCCGGAAGCCTATTGGGGTAAAGAAGAATCTGCCAAAGCCGAACTTAAAGAATTAAATAAAGAGCAAGAAGAACTTACGCAGCAAACTTTAAAGAATATTGACGACCTTGCCAGAACGGAAGATTTGCTTAAGACGGCCAGAAATAAATTTCAGGAAGAATCTTTATCTTTAAACTCTTTGCAAAATAATTTAAACAATAAGCAAAGACTTTTAAATGATTTAGAACAGGCAAGTGCGCAAATCGTCAATAATAAACAAGAAATTTTGGACCGCGTTGAAAAACGCAAAGCCAAAGTGCAAACTTTTAAAGACGAGTTAAATGCTCTTAATAACCAGCACGAAGAAGCCAAAAAACAACACGAAGCCTTGCACGCTAAAAGGGCTGCTTTGGAACAAGAAGAACAAACTTTAAAAGTAGAAATAGAAAAAGCCAATACCAAACTTTATGAAATAAAAATCAAAAAGAATAATATTGAACTTGACTATAAAACCACCGCGGGCGAGCAAACAACCTTGCTTGAAGCCAAAACAAAACGCACGCAGGAAACACCCGCCGCCGAAGCAAGAATAAAAACCTTGCAGGAAGAAAAACTTACTTCTCAAGCAAAACTTGCTGCCTGCCGCGATAATTTAGCCGCACTTGAAACATCCGAAAACAAAATGCGCGGCGACTTAAATATTTTAAAAACGGAATATAATAATAAAATTACCGCTTTAAACAAAAATAAATCCCGTGCAAGTGAACTTGCTTTAAAAGCGCAAGAGTTAGAAAATAATTTAACTAATCACCGCCGCCAAAATACGGCTATAGTTAATACTTTGCTTGAATCTTGGAACACCACACCCCAAGAAGCGCAAATGAAGTGCGAAGGTAAAACAGTTGACCTTGAAAGAGTTAAAATGATGCGCAAGCGTATTGAAAATATGGGTGCTGTTAATATGACCGCGCCGGAAGAATACGACGCTTTAACTCAAAGAAATGAGTTCTTAAAGAAACAAATTGAAGATTTGCAAAATGCTAAAAAAGATTTAAAAGCCGCTATTGCTAAAATTAATGCGACAACAAAAAAAAACTTTAAATA
>JAZKZM010000152.1:0-5557 GCA_045612685.1 Elusimicrobiaceae bacterium | reverse complement strand
CTTGAAGACGGCCTAAAAATTGAAAGTGTTTTAATGAAACCGGGTAAAACCTGGAGTATTTGCGTATCTTCGCAAGTGGGTTGCCCGCTTGGTTGTGCGTTTTGTGCGACAGGTAAAATGGGTTTTAAAAGAAATTTAACTACCGAAGAAATTTGCGACCAGGCCCTTTTCTGGTCTGATTTTCTAAAAGAAAAAAAACTTGGCGAAAGAGTTTCCAATGTAGTCTTTATGGGTATGGGTGAACCTTTGCTAAACTATCATAATGTAATAGCGGCAGTTAAGGAATTATCCAATACCGATTATCTTGGTATAGGGCAGCGCCATATATCAATTTCCACTTCCGGCGTAGCGGATAGATTTATTAATCTTGCCCAAGATTTGCCGCAAGTAAACTTGGCCCTTTCTTTACATAATGCCGATAATGAAGAAAGGTCCAAACTTATGCCGATAAATAAAAAATATAATTTGGATATTGTTAAAGAAAAATTGGAAGAATACCTTGCCAGAACTTCGCGCGAAGTCTTTTTGGAATATACGGTTATTGACGGGGAAAATAACGGCTTACACCATTTAAGGAAACTTGGCAAATGGATAAGTGAAATAAAAGATAATTATTTGCTCCATGTAAATTTGATTGCCTGTAATAAAGCAGTCGGTAAGGCCGTTGAAACAGAAGAATTTGTTGTTCGCAAGTTTTCGCAAGCCTTAACTAAAATGCATATAAAAAATTCTATACGCAAAAGTTTAGGCTCTGATATCAGTGCTGCTTGCGGACAGCTTGCTATAAATAATGGGAGGAAAAAATGAAAAAATATTTAATTATTGCAGCTTTATTTTTAAGTGCTTGCACATCTTTTATGGGTAAAACAAATTATGTGCCTATAGGACCTCAGAATTTATCAAGACAAATACAAAATGCAAAAAGTATGCCTGTCTTTCTCAGTCCGGACCAAATTGACAGACCTTCTGCCCGTATAGGATTTTATCAAGTGCAAAAATTGCCAAATGATAAAGGGGTTATATTAAAAGAAATAGAGAAAATAAAGGACTTTGCCGCAAAAAGAGGGGCAGATGCTATTATTTTAAGACAATATTTCAATGATGATAATTCTTCTTATCCGGTCAATATATCAAGTTATTTCTTAAGATATATGGATACAATTACCCCGGAAGATGAAGAAAAAATACAAGAGTTTTTAACAACATCGGTAATATCAAATGACAATAGATAAAAAACAAAAAAAACATAATTTAAAAAAGGAAAAGGCTATAGTTTTATTTTCCGGAGGGCTTGATTCTACCACTTGTCTTTATTGGGCTTTAAATAAAGGTTATGATTGCATTGCTTTAAATATTTCCTACGGCCAAAGACATATAAAAGAAATTGCCTGCGCTAAAAAAATATGTTCTAAACTCGGCGTAAAGATGCAAAGTCTAAATTTAACTTTACCTTGGCTTAAATGTGCTACTTCTTTAGTCGGTAAAAATAAAACTTTGCCGGCTTCAAATCTTAAAGATATTCATAATAAAAAGCGCCTTCCTTCCACTTATGTTCCGGGCAGAAATTTGCTTTTTATTGCTTTAGCGGCTTCTTATGCTGATAGTATCGGCGCAACGGCTATTATTGCCGGTCCAAATGCAGTAGATTATTCCGGCTATCCCGATTGCCGCCCACAATTTTATACGCCGCTTGCTAAAGCCGTTAAAGAAGGCACAAGCGGGGCAATATCAGGCAAGAGTATAAAGATTATAACTCCGCTTTTAAAATTATCTAAAGCACAAATTGCCAAACTCGGTGCTAAGTTAAAAGTCCCTTTTGGCTTAACTTGGACTTGTTATAAAGGCGGGGCAAAGCCTTGCGGCAAATGTGATGCTTGTTTGCTTAGAGCGCAAGGTTTTAAAGAGGCCGGTATTTTAGATGAATAAGGAGATAAAAATGAAACTACTTCGTTCTTTGCTAATAATCGGTTCACTGTTTTTTGCTATAAATGTTTTTGCCCAAAATATGCAAAGCACTTTTATGCAAGCGGCACAAGCATTTAATATGGAGCAAACTTCCAATGTTCTGAGTGAGGAAGAAGATATAAAAAAACTTGTTTTAAAATATTCCAATGCTCCTGAAAATCAAAAAGAAGCTATAAAAAAGGACATTATTAAACTTCAAACTAAAAAGGAAGAAGAAGCCCTTGCCCGTCAGGAAAAAAGAATTGCTCGCCAAGAAAATAAAATAAAACAACTTAAAGAAGAACTAAAACAAAATAAAAAAGATAAAGATAAAAATGTTAAGAATAAAGTAGAATTTTTACTTAAAGAAGAAAATATACAAAAGATAAAAGAAGAATCTTTAGCAAAAAAAATAAAAGATAAAGCAAAGGATATAAAATAAAATGTTTGCCCGTCTTTTTAAACTTTTTATATTGGTAATAATAACACCTCTTTTTATAACAGGCGTGTTTTTATTTTATTATCAAAATCACAGTAAGACGGAAATCTTGGAAAATTATAAAAATCTAACAGCACTTGCCAGTGATTTTTTTAAACAAAATATAGCAGATTCTTACCAAAAATTAGAATATTTAGCCGGGTTTGACACAAAAAAACAAACAGACTTTTTGGAAGAAGTAAAAAACACTATTTACTTAAATCCTCAATTTTCTTTTATTGCTTTACTTGATAAAGAAGGCAAAAATATTGTTAGTGTTAATACTGTAAATGATAATTTTTCGGTTGATTTATCTACTTATCCCTATTTAAAAAATATAAGTGATACTCAGGTTGCTCTTGGTCCGCTTGAATCTGTAGATGAGGGTAATATTTCCGTCTTATATCCGCGCTACGACGGGCAATATATTTTTGCTCTCATAGATATTAAAGATTTTATGAAAAAGATTGAAAGCAAAGATTTTGGCAAAAGCGGCGGTTTTTATTTTGTTAGTGATGAGGGGGAAATAATTTCTTTTTATGCCCGTCTTTTGCCGGATATGGAACCTTCCCAAATGAAGGAACTTTTTCAAGGCTCTTTTTTAATTAAAAATGCTGTTTCACGAGATAAAACTATTTTTGTAGGTGCTTGGCAAAAGACCATAATACCACAAACAAATATAGCTTTACTTCAATATAAGAAAGAGGCTTTTTGGAATATAAATCTTATCACTTGGCTTATTGCCTTTTTTATTTTAGCTACTACTACACTTTCTTATTTTGCAGCCTTACTTTTTTCACAGGAAGTAAGCAAACCTATTGAAGATCTTACAAAAGCGGCTAAAAAAATTGCTTCTAATGATTTTGATATTGATTTATCTACCGAAGATACTTGGGGAGAGTTTGAAATTTTAACTAATACTTTTAAAGAAATGGCCTTAAAACTTAAAAGATACCAAGCTATGCAACTAGATAAAATTTTAGACGAAAAGAAAAAACTTGACTTGCTTGTTTCTTTGATGCGCGACGGGCTTATAATGTGTTCTTTAAAAGGAACAAAACTTTTTGCCAATGAAACAGCCGAATATATTTTAAATAGAGGTGCTTTATCAAAAGAAAAAGGCAAAGAACAAATAAAAACAATTTTAGAATTAAAACAAAATACTATTTTTTCTGTTGTGCGCGACGAAAAAGAATTTTATTTTGAAATTATTAAAGATACTTTTAAACCGCTTAAAGCCCAAGCGGTAAATATTATTTTGTTTAGAGATATTACTTACGAACACCAGATAAATCAAATGAAGGAAAGTGTTTTTAACGCTATCGCCCACGATTTAAGAGCGCCTTTGCTTGGCTTGCAAGGTTATATGATGCTACTGGAAAATACTTCTTTAACAAATAAGCAAAAAGAAATGATTGATAATATGGAAAAATCAAGTCAGACTTTAACTTCGCTCATAGAAAATATTTTAGATATTTCTAAAATTGAAAAGGGCCTTCTTAAATTAAATAAAACAACTTTTAATCTTAAAGATTGCGCCCAGCAAGTAATTAAAGAACTTAATGCCGTGGCGCAAAATAAAAATATAAAAATAGAAAATAAGATATCTGCCACAACTCAAATTAACGGTGATGAGCAATTATTAAAAAGAGTTTTCAGTAATTTAATTTCCAATGCTTTAAAGTTTACGGAGAATGGCGAAATTGTAGTTTCTTATAATAAGGGTAAGGTTTGTATCAGTGATACCGGACGGGGAATTTCACCCACAGATTTGCCAAAAATATTTGAAAAATATAATAAAGGAAATTCTAAAGAAAAGGGTTATGGCCTTGGGCTTAATATTTCGCGTCATATAATTGAAGCCCACGGCGGCACTATTGAAGCAAAAAACAATAAAGATGGCGGCGCTTCGTTTTTATTTAGCGTGGAGGAAGTTTTATGAGTATATTTTGGCGTCTTATTTTAGCACATTTAATGGCAGATTTTCTTTTCCATTTTAATTTTATTTATAAACTAAAAAACACTAAAATTTTTGCCGGTTATTTTGTGCATGGGTTAGTATTTTTTTGCTCGGCCATACTTTGTTGCCACGATTTTTTATTTATACCCTGGCTTAATTTAGGTTTTTTTAATTTAAACGGGGTTCAAAGCATTTTAATTTTGGCTGTTTTACACACTTTGCTTGATAAGATAAACCCTAGCGAAACACGCGCTTTTAAAGGCTATAATTTATTTTTGTTCTTACTTTGGCAGGCAATGGAAATTATGCTTTTATTTATTTTTGCGCCGTTTGTATCCGTGCCGAACCAAAGTTTTATAGTCGGCGATAAATTGATTTTTATTTTTATAGGCGTTTTGATAAGCACTTATTTCTTTATGGTTTCAATACATTTTTTAAAGAGGGATATTAATCAAAGCACCTATCCTATTTTTGATGAGCGTTTTGTAAGCACTTTATATCGCTTATCCTTATATTTATTTTTGCTTATTCCTGGGTTTTGGGGATATTTGCTTTGTCTTATTTGGGCTTTTTTAGTTGTGGTTTTAAAGAAGCCTTTTGTAGTAGATACTTGCCCCTATCGTCTTTACGGCGGCACGGCTATTACAATAATACTTGCGCTTATTATGCGCTTTTGTATATATCACTTATGAATACTTTAATAGATGAAGCCCGTTTTGTTTGTCTTGATACGGAAACAACCGGCCTCAGTCCCGACTTAGGTGGTAAAATTTGCGAAGTTGCTATGCTTTCTTCCCAATCACAAAAAAGAGTGGCAAGTTATGCAACGCTTATAAACCCGCAAGTTCGTATTATGCCCGAAGTTATTGCCATACACGGCATAACAAATGAAATGGTGGCAAATAAACCTGTATTTAAAGCTGTTGCCCCCAAAATAAGAGAATTGTTAGAAGGTAATGTTTTAATTTGCCATAATGCAGATTTTGATACAAAATTTTTGCGCCACGAATTTGAAAGTATAGACCAAACAATGCCTGCTTGCACAATTTTAGATACTTTAAAATTTGCGCGTATGCACGGCAATTTTAAAAGAAACCGCCTTGGCCTTATTGCTCAGGAACTTGGTATTTCAAGCCAAGGCTGGCATAGGGCTATGGCTGATACAATTATGACAG
>JAZKZM010000151.1:0-2685 GCA_045612685.1 Elusimicrobiaceae bacterium | reverse complement strand
ACACGCTTTTCGCTAATTCCTCTTGCACGGGCTGCGCGCACATAATCTTTATTTAATTCTTCAAGCATACTTGAGCGCATAACCCTAACCATCAAAGCAAAAGAGCCGAAACACAAAGTAAAAGCCGGCAAAACAAGATGTCTTAAAACATCCCAAAACACCATAAATTTGCCGTTTAAAAGAGTATCTATTAAAAGTAGTCCGGTATAAGATTTAAAACTAGGGCTATGTATAATCAAATCGCTTGCAAAGCCATATTCCCCCGGCGGAAACCAGCCTAGTTTGCCGTAAAAAATCATTAGCAAAAGTAGCCCCAAAACAAATATCGGCAAGGAAAAGCCTGTCAAAGAAACAAGCCTTAAAAAATTATCCCAAAATTTATCTTTATAAACAGCACTTAAAACGCCAAATAAAACGCCAAAAAACACAACCAAAATAATGGCCGCTAAAGCAAGCTGTAAAGTAGCCGGGAAATAATCTTTTATTGCTTTTGATACCGGCATATTTGCGCTTTCGCTATAGCCCAAATCGCCGCTTAAAATATTTTTTACCCAGCGGCCGTATTGAACAAAAAAGGGTTTATCAAGGTCATATTTTTTAATAACTTCTTCCATAGAGCCCATTTGGCGCGGGTCTTGGATATATAAAGAAGCACGCGCTTCAACAGGTAAGCGTTGGGTTAGAAAAAATAAAAAGCAGGTTACACCCAAAATAACAAGGGGCAAAAAGGCAATTCTTCTTAAAATATATTTAGCCATAAATTGTTTACCAAAAATAAAAGGTGTTTATATAATTATAGTAAATAATTTTGAGGTATAAAATAAACCACCCTTTAAAACAAATATCCCCCGAACTAGCGGAGGATACTTGTTTTGTGTAAGAGATTTTTAAATATTAATCCCAATTCCAAGTTGATGTGTTAAGATCTTCATTCACTTCTCTAACGACAGGTTTTTGTGAAGGAAGCTTCTTTTTGGCATCTTCATAAAACCTTGGAACAAAGCCATTTGGCTCAAGGCGCAAGGCATCATCCATATCGGCAACACACCCTTTATAATCTTTAAGATTAAATTTTATCTCTGCGCGTTCTTTAAGTATAGTATAACTCTTTTGGCGGGAAACAACCCAATCATAATCTTTTAAAGCTTTGCTATATTTCCCATCAAGATAATAAGTATAACCACGCTGATAAATATATTCTGTTTTAACCTCTCTTGGATCACTAAAAGATTCTATTGCTCTGGTAAAATCATCTATTGCTTTTTTGAATTTGCCATAACCGGCGTTTAATTTACCTCTCAAGAAGAAGGCTTCCGTATTATTTGTGCCATAAGTAATTGAGGTATTACAATCGCTAAAAGCTGCTGTAGGGTTGCCCAATTGATATTGAACTTTAGCACGTTCTAAATAATAAGATGCTTTTTTGGGAGATAATTTAATTGCCATATTCAAATCTTCTAAAGCGGCTTTATAATTTCTTAAATATCTATTGGCATTTGCTCTTTGGAAATAAAGCTCTGCATTGCCGGGATTGTGGGCTATTCTTTGGTTATAGTAGGTTAAATCTTGCATTGTAAGCTTGGCATATTCATAAAATTCCGGTCTTTTTTGGGATGGGTTTATTGCAATAGATTTTTTGACATCAGATACCGCACCCACATAATCACCAAGCTGATATTTAATATGTGCTCTGTCCATAAAAGCCCTAAAATTGTTAGGTTCTATTTCCACAATATCGCTGTAAGAAGCTAAAGCCCCGTCAAGATCGCCAAGTCTTATTTTTAAATCTGCATATTCAAAATGCATATCTATATCATAAGGGTTCTTTTTTAAAGCAGTTTCATAAAAATCAATTCTGCCTTTGGCATATTTTTTTACGCCTTCAATTTTGTTAAGAATATCCGGGTTTTTGGGATCTATTGCTAAGGCTTTTTCATATTCAATAATAGCATTATTATACCTTCTTAACTGGAACTGTAAATCGCCTGCATTGAGGTGGCTTGTTATAGCAGTTTTTTGTGAAAGCGCGTTAACCTCTGCCATCATAGGCGGAACTTCTACAGTAGTGGTTGGTTCTGAAGTAGCCGGTTCCGGAGTTGACGGTTTTGGTGTGGCCGGCTTGGCAGCTGCTGGTTTTGTTTCTGTTGCAGAAGTTTTTGCCAAAGCTTTTACATCTTGCTTAATAAAAGCCATACCTTTACTTGCAAAAGTTCTGATTCCTCTTATTATTCTAGGAGCACTGGCCACTAAACCAACTATAAACAATGCCATTAAAGCTATATCTTCAAAATGGCCAACTTTCTTTACATAGCATAAACTCTTAAATTCTTTATATTTACCCTCGTTATAAGGTTTTTGGCTATAACCCAAATATTTTGCAGCAATATTATTTTTATCTCTTTGGGTAGCTTCGGAAATATCCCACCAATTACCGTTATAAATTATTTTTGCAGCTTTGGTTAAATTATTACTTCTTTTCTTGGTTGTTTCTAAAATACCGACAACTACTGAAGTGTGCATTTTGGCTTCGCGTGCTTTTAACTTATTTGATACATCACTTACATATTTTGAGGCCAAATTATCGGCAAGTTTGGCAACCTTTTCATTATCGCTGGCAGAACCTATCATTTTGCCGATATCTTCCAAAATATCGGTAGATACTGATTTATAAAGGACTTCTAAGGC
>JAZKZM010000150.1:0-1447 GCA_045612685.1 Elusimicrobiaceae bacterium | reverse complement strand
AGCGCATGCGCCAGAACCGCCACAAGAAGCGTTTGCGTTACAAGTCCTAAGCTGCGCGCTTAGGCCACGTCCGCAAAGCGACGCTGTTCTTTTTTATCACGGCACTGTTCCTTCACGAACGGTGCCGTTTTTTATATCGTTCTATCAACCTTTTCCCTTAATAAATGGGGGGTTGTAGAAGTAATACTATCGGAGTGTTGGACTTTAGTCCAACATTTATTATCAAACCATACCACCAAAAAGGTGGGACTGAAGTCCCACCCTACGACTACGATATAGACAAATTGCTATGTGTGGGCTAAAACTTAAACACAGCTTAATACTTCATTTTCTCGGCCAACGCGGTATCGCAGGGCACTCGCAAGCCATTAGTGAGCACACCCACGCTCAAGGCGGCGGCAAGCTCCATACGGGCAGCTTTGTTACCCGCAGCAGCCAACACGTGCAAGCGCAGTGCTTCTGCATAGCGGGCAGCGTGCTCTTGCATCGGCAAATGAGGATTCAAGCGCTGCAACAACGCAAGCAGCAACACAGGCATCGTCTCTGTGCCGGCAGCATCCATCGCCTCCTGCCACAAGGCTGTATCCCCCTGCTCGGCTGCCGCTGGGGCCGGAGCCGAGTCCTGAGTCATCACAGATTCCCCGCCAAAGACTGCCCTCTTCGCCTCTTCTATCACGGCGGGGTCCAGCGTCAACGGCGCGGCGCAGAGCATAGGAGCTGCGGCAACCACGGCCACCAAAAAGATGTGAGAGCGCTTCATCGTTTCAGACGCTGGGCGCGTTTACGCGAGAACGGATCCGTCACAGCCGACCAAGCATCCTGTAAACCGGAGTCAACAAACCAAGGCTGCTTGCGCAATTCCTCCATCTGCTTGTTAATTTTATTTTGCTCGGTAGCCCAAAGTTCAATATCGTCATCATTCACTTCCTCCGGGGCAGGAAGTTTCTCAAAAATATTCAAAATCTTGTCCGCAGCCTTCTTTGCCGAAGCCTCATCCGATACCGTAGCCAGCAGCTCGCCGGCCTGCATCAAGGCAGCAAACTCCGCAGCCATATCAGCCCCCTTGCCACTGGCTTTTTTCTTAGCCAAATCCAGTGCAGCCTTTGCCGCAGCAATGGCATTTTCGTCACCGGTGCGCTTTGCCTTCCGCAAGTTTTGCTCGGCTTCTTTCACGGCAGCACGGCGCTCCTTGCGCAAATCGGCAGCAGAGGGTTGCTTTTTATCATCGGCAGCCTCCACCATGGTCGTCCCAACAAGGGCGGCCAAACAGCACATCATTATTCCTGCATAAAACGGTCTCATATCTTATACCATCTCTCTAGCATAATTCGCGCAGAAAGTCAATTCTCAATGTATGGCACCCGAATATTTAGCGCAGAAACGCCTTAAAAATGCGATACAAAAAGTAAAGGTTAAACACCGCACCGCAAACCGCCCCGAGATGCAG
>JAZKZM010000149.1:0-6451 GCA_045612685.1 Elusimicrobiaceae bacterium | reverse complement strand
GTTTTTGCTCTTCTAAGGCGGCTTCAAGTTCGCTAACAATTCTTTCTTGCTCGGCTTGGGCGGCTTTGGCTAATTTATAATTATCCGACGTTTCATGCGCTCTTAAATTATCACTTGCCTGTTTTAAAACTTGATTTGCTTTAGCTTTTTCTTTCTGTAAGCTATCAATTTTTTTATCAATAGCGCTTTGGGCAAGGCAAATGCCCGTAAAAATAAATATAGATAAGATAGAAATTATAAATTTTTTCACTTTTTTCTCCTTTGCTCTTATATATATCTTACATAGAAAACAGCATATAAACAAGAGCAAAAAGACCTATACTTATGTGGGCCTTTAGGCCTAAAATTTAAACAGTAAAAAACTCCCCTTGTTTTACACAAGAGGAGTTTTTACACAATTTTTTTGTTTATTTAAAATTTTGATTTTCAAATGAGAGAACTTTACCGCAACGGCGGACATGGCGTTCTTCGTCTTTTTGGAAATTCGCCGATAAAAAAGCTTTAACTAAATCTGGCACAAGTTCGGCTTTAACAACACGCGCACCAAGACATAAGATATTCATATTATCGTGCAAAACACCTTGAGCTGCGCTATATTCGTCGTGCGCAATAGAGGCGCGAACACCTTTAAATTTATTTGCCGCAATACAAACACCGATACCGCTGCCGCAAATTAAAATACCTTTATCCGCCTGGCCGGAAGAAACAGCCAAAGCAACTTTGGCGGCATAATCGGGATAATCAACACTATCCGCGGAAAATGTGCCAAAATCCAGAACTTGGGCGCCAAAATCTTCAATTGTTTTTTTAACGATATCTTTTACTAAAAAACCGGCGTGGTCGCAACCTAGGGCAACTTTCATTTTAGTTTAACTCCTTATCAACAAGTTCGCAAAGTGTGTGGCCGATAAAGATATGACATTCTTGTATGCGCGGTGTATTATTTGAGCGGACAATTATCGGTAAATCTGCAATATTTTTTATTGTGCCGCCGTCTTTACCCAAGAAAGCTGCCGTATAGCAACCTTTTTGTTTGGCCAGTTCAAGCGCTTTATAAACATTTGTGCTATTGCCGGAAGTGGAAATGCCGATAACAATATCGCCTTCTTTGGCAAAACCTTCCACTTGGCGCGAGAAGGAAACATCATACCCGTAATCATTACCGATAGCCGTTAGAGAAGAGGTGTTTGTGTTTAAAGCAAGTGCGGGGTAAGATTTGCGTTCTTTTTTATACCTGCCGACAAACTCCGCTGCGATATGCTGGGCATCGCCCGCGCTGCCGCCATTACCCATTAAAATAACTTTGCCGCCTTTATTAAAGCACTCAATAGTTTTCTTGGCAAGCTCTTCAATTTGGGGGCCAAGATTATCACCGACATAAGTTAAAACTTCTATTAATTCCTGTGTTTCTTTTTTTGTAAACATTTTTATATCTCCTCTAAAGAATCTTTAAGAACCCAACCTTGCGCTTTTTCGGAAGGGATTAAAATTTGTATCCAATTATCTTTTTTATCTTTAACTTGCACAATATGATTGCGCGGAACACTTAAGTTTACGGGGAAGTTTTCCCCCGGACCGCTGCGGACTTCGGCCTGAATTTTCTTAACTACTGCCAAATGTTTTGTATCAATCGGCCTTCTAAAAAAATACCACGCGCCAACTAAAATTATACAGACAGTCAAGCAAATAAGCACTTTTTTAAGAGTTTTATTATTAGTTGTTAAAGATAAAATTAAAACTATAACAAAAAGCCAACCAAGTAGCCAAAAAAGGCCTTCCAACTCTATTATAGATAAATAGAAAAATAAATTAAAGAGGACTTCGGGAACATCTGTCGGAATAAAACTTTGGCTGCTTTGCGCCATAACAAAAGCAAGATTATGGCGTATTTCTTCATCACGCGGATTTAAGCGCCACGCTTTATAATAATTTGCAATCGCGCGCGGTGTTAAACCGAGTTTATAACAACTATTGGCAAAATTATAATATAAAGCAGGGCTTGGCTTTTCCATCTTTTTAATTTGCTCATTATAAATTTTAGCAGCTTCTAAATAATCGCCGCGGTTATATGCTTCTTGAGCTTCTTGCTGAGCAAAAAGACAAGGAGCAAAAAACGCAAATATAAATAATAGTAAAAATTTCCTAAAAATATTATTCATAATTATTTTGTCTCCTTTTCAATTTGTTTAAGCAAATTAAGCGCTTGTTGGGTTTTTTGTTTTAAAGCATCCTCTTGTTTAAGAGTATCACCCGGGGCATATTTGAGCATTTCAAGTTCCTGCCAGAAAGTATTTAAAAGAGTGCTTGTTGCACTGCTGAGTTTAAGATTTCTGGCACTTTGCGCAACAGTTATTATACCTAAAGGCTGGCCTTGTTTTGCACTTAAATAAGTTTGCAGGGCAGGTGCAATATCGCTGATATTTTTTGCTTTGCTTATTTGCCTTTTTGCTCTTAAATAGGCTTTTTGGTTTGATAAAAATTCAAATTCCCCTTTGCTTATAAAATTAATCAGCAGAGCAAGCGCTAAAACGACAAATAAAAGATAATTATATTTGCCAAATTCTTTAACTGAAGTTAAAACCCAGTTAAGCAAAGAAGATTCTTCTTTTTTAAGATAATAAATATCACTTGAAATTTTTTCTATTTTACCGCCCTGAATATCTGACTGCGAAAAATCTTGCACTGCAGAATTTGCATTTTGGTCATTTTCATCTGCGGGCAAAACTTTTAAATCAATCGGCTGGCTTTTAATAGTTTCATAAGAATTTGTTTTAGGATTGAAATATTGCACAGTCATTGCCGGTATAGTAAAATTGCCCGATACCCTTGGCACGATAATTGTTTGAAATTCCGTTGTGCCGCCAACCATACCTGACTGTATTTTTGTGCTTGAAGAGGATGTGGAATCAAAAACTTTAAAAGAAGGCCCTAAATCAAGTTTAGGCAGAGAATCTATAGAACGAAGATTGCCAATGCCGGAAATCTTTGTAGTCAAAATTACCGTTTCGCCTACGCGGGCTTGCTGCTTATCCAATTGGGAAGTTATGCTAAACTTGCTGCCGATAGCGCCGGAAAAATCGGCCTGCTTTCCTTGCTGGGGTAAAGGTTTAATGCGAACGGTTATAGGCTCGCTTTGAACTACTTGCGGTGTTGCAATAGAACTGAAAAAGCTGTTAATACTATCCAAAATACCTACGGAAGGAACATATTCCACCTTGGCCGGTCCGATAGTTGCTTCCCCCGGTATAATGCCAAATAAAGCGACATCAAATTCATAATAAGCATATCTGCTTGAACCTAAACTTTCATAACCTTCACCGCTTTTTATATCTTCAAAAATAAAACCTTCCGTTTTGGGCCTTTCATAACGGGGATTGCCGATTGTGCCTCTATTACTGTAAAATCTTATTTTTAAATTTATTTGCTCGTTTAAATATGCTTCTTTTTTATCAACTTTAGCAGTTAAAAAGAAATCTGGATAATTACTGTTTGCATTATTTGTTGCCGCCTTAGCAGATTGAGATGATTTATTTGCAGTGTTTTGCGCGCTTTGATTATTCTGCGCGGTTTTTACCTTATTTGCATAAGCCTTAGAGCCGGCATAAGTGCCACTTTGATTTGCCGCAGAAGTATTTGCCGTATTGCTTTGGCCTGCGCGGTAAACTTCCACTTCTATCGGGTCTGTTTTATAAATTGTTCCGTCAATATCAATAGCAAAAGAACCTATTGTGCTTTTGCCGGCAAATCTTGGCGATAAAATATAATGAAATTGCATTTTGACGCTAACTTGCCCGTTTAACATTGTAACGCTGCGGCTCTGACCGGAAGCATAAATATTAAAGTTTGGCAAAGAAGGCATTACGGGAGAGGTGATATTTGAAGAATCGCTTACGATATTAATTGTCAAATTTATTTCTTCTTTTACTTCCACATAAGATTTATCCACATAAGCATAAACCTGTGCCTGGGCAAAAGCATTAATGCCGGATAAAATAAAAATAAACCATAAAAATATTTTTCTAAAAAACATTACCAATCTTTCTCCACTTGCATTTGCGAACTTTTATTATTGCCTGTTTGGCCTTGTAAAGGCGGCGGGGTATTATTCTTTTTTTCACCGTCGCCAAGCATTTTTAAAATATCTTGTGCTTGTTGTTTTAAATCATTATCTTTTTGATTTTGGTCTTGCCTGTTTTGATTTTGACTATCCTTATCCTGATTGTTTTTATCTTGTTTATCTTGGCCTTGGCCGTTATTATTTTGATTATTTCTATCCTGATTTTGATTTTGATTATTGCTGCCTTGCTGATTTTGCTCCTGGCTGTTTTCCTGATTATCTTGTGGCGAATTTTTATTACCTTCTTTATTTTGCTGGTCCTTATTATTATTGCGTAATTGCTTAATCATAAATTGCATATTATGGATAGCGGCTTCATCTTTGCCATTAAGCAAAATGGCTTTTTTAAGGCTGGCAAGAGCTTCTTTAGTCTGATTATTTTTATATTGGGCATTGGCTAAATTATAATAAGAATTTTGGGCAAATTTGCTATCGCTTTTTTCATAATCTTGGGCAGCTTGTAAATATAAATCACTTGCACCGGAATAATCTTCCAAACGATATAAAGCAGCGCCGCTATTATAAACGCCCTGTTCTTTACCGGCCTGGGCCGCTTTTTGATAATATTCATAAGCTGTGCCGTATTTTTCTTTGGCATAGGCCTTATCGCCAAGTTTCAAATCAGATGAAGCCCCACCGTTTACAAAAAGCGGGCAAAACAAAAATATCAGAAAAATATATTTATTCATTTGTCCCCTTCTTTTTAAATTCTACTTTTCTTGAAGTAATAAGTATAGATATTATTAAAAATATCAAAGCAAGGCCTAAAGCAATTTGATAACGGTTTTTATATTTATAAAGTTTTAATTTTTGGTCGGTAGTTTTATCAAGTTGTTCAAGTTGCTCAAGAATATCACTTGCGGTTTTTTGTTCAGTTGTATAGCGGATATACACCCCGCCTGTTTGTGAAGAGATTTCTTTTAATGTTTGTTCATTTAATTTTGTTAAAATTAAATTGCCCTCTTTATCCTTTTTATATTCTTTTCCGTTTGGCCCTTGAATAGGTATCAATTCCCCTTCCGGATTGCCAACACCTACGGCAATAACTCTGATTTGATTATCTCTTGCAACTGAAACTGCATGCTGAATATCTTGCGGAAAATGGTCTTCCCCATCAGTTATCAATATAAGCGCTTTTTTGCCGCTGTATGGGCTAAGCATTGTTGCGGTAAGTTCCAAAGCATCTGATAAAGATGTCCCTTGCACCGGAACTGTTTTTGTTGAAAAAGAATTTGCCAAATTTTTAAGTGCCATAGTATCGGTTGTTATAGGGCACTGCAAATATGCTTTAGAAGTAAAAGCAATAAGACCAAAACGCTGCTGAAAACTTTGGCTTAAAACCATATTAATCATAATTTTTGCACTTTCAAGGCGGTTTGGCTTGAAATCTTGCGCAAGCATAGAATTTGAAACATCAAGCGCAATTACCGCTTGGGAATAAACTGCGGTAGCTTCTATCTTTTCTTTGCCCCATTGAGGGCCGGCAAGCGCAATAAATAAGAAAAATAAACCAAGTAAAAAGAAAAGATTTTTTAATCTTCTTCTTGTTTCTAAGCCCGGCAAAGTAAGACGCTTATAATTTGCTTTAGACCAAAGCAAATTAATTATTTTATTTTTGCGTTTAGTTGCAAAAATTAAAACAAAAGTAATTATAAGGGCTGTAATCAACAAATAAACAAAAACTTTTAAATTGGCAAATAATTCCATTTACGGCACCTCTATAAAAACAAATTTTTGTAAGATAAAAGAGCAGATAAGCAATATTAAAGCCCAAACTAAAAAGCTTTGGTAAGCATCTTCAAAATTAATTTGTGATTGCTTATCAAATTCTGTTTTTTCAAGTTGGTCAATAGTGCGGTAAATATTTTCAAGTTCAGAATTATTACGCGCACGGAAAAATTGTCCGCCCGTTAAATCCGCAATTTCTTTTAAAAGGCCTTCGCCTAAAGGATCGGCCTGAGTATTGATATTTTGCATACCAAAAGCAGTTCTTACCACTTGCGGAATAAGGCCTTCGCCTGAAATTGCAATAGTATAAACCTTTATTCCGTATCCGTTTGCCGCTTTAGCCGCGGAAACCGGGTCAAGGGTGCCGGTATTAGATTCCCCGTCGGTAACAAGCACTATAATTTTGCTTTTTGTGGGACTGTCTTTTAAATGCAAAGTGGAAACGGCAATAGCATCACCTATAGCAGTGCCGCCAGGGCTTTTAAGCATACCTATATGAATAAGTTTTATATATTCTTCTATAGCAAAATAATCTAAAGTTAAAGGGCATTGAAGCATTGCATTATCGGCAAAAACCACAACGCCGATTCTATCGCTTGAACGCTG
>JAZKZM010000148.1:0-5845 GCA_045612685.1 Elusimicrobiaceae bacterium | reverse complement strand
GATGGAATCAGCACTGATTTGAGCAACACTTATAATAGCACTATAACAAAAATTTTAAATCAGATTAAAGATAAAGAATTGCCCACTTCTGTTGAAGAAGATTATAATGGCTTTATAAGCCAAAATCCTTCAAGTTTATGGTATATTTATAATGCAAAAAAACAAAAAGAACAAATTGCAACTTTTATCTCTTTTTATCAGGAAAATTGGCAAATATGTATTTTAATTATAATATTTGTGTTTATTTTATCTCTTATAATATCTTCTTATATTTTTGGAACAATAGAAACACCTGTTCGCGATATGACTAAAGCAATTAAAATAATTGAAGAAGATTCAAAAGAACCTTTACCTGTTTTATCTGCTTATAATAATGAAATAGGCGATTTGGCTATACATCTTGCCCGGATGCTTGATACAATAAAAATAAAATTTGATTTGCTTTCCGAACAACAACACGATTTAGAGGAAATTAATCAATCTTTAGAACTTAGAGTCGGCAGCAGAACAAAGGAATTAAAAACAGCTCTTAACGAATTAATTAAAAAAGAAAGACTTGCAGCTATCGGGCAAATGGCTTCTATTGTATCGCATGAAATTAAAAATCCATTAGCTGTTATATCAAATTCTGTTTACTTAATTAAAGCGCGCCTTGGCGAAAATATTGAACCTAAAATACAAAAGAATATTAATGTTATAGAGGGAGAGATAAAACAGGCAAACGGTATTATTGAGGAAATTTTGGGTTATGCAAGAACACGCGAGCAAATTTTAAATATTGTTGATTTAAATTTATATACAAAAGAAATATTATCATCTTATCCGATTCCAAGTAATATTAAAGTGGAAACTTCTTTTTATAAAGAACCGCTTTATGTAAAAATTGATATTGAAGAAATGAAGCAAGCAGTCAGAAATATTATGGGTAATGCTTTTGAAGTTATGCCCGAAGGGGGAAGTTTCGTAGTAAAAACTAAATTTGAAAACGGTAAAGCACTTTTGAGTTTTAGAGATAGCGGTCCCGGTATTCCTGCTGAAATACAAAATAAAATATTTACACCTTTCTTTACTACTAAAGCCCGCGGAACGGGCCTTGGTCTTGCAGTTGTAAAAAAAGTTGCCTCCAGAAATAATGCCGAAATTATTTTAAGCACTCAAGTAGGAAAGGGCACAAAAATAACTTTACTTTTTAATAGGGAAGAAAAATAATGAAAGAAGAAACTTTTATAATGCCTTTGGCAAAAGATATAAAAATCTTAGTCGTTGACGACGATACAAATTTGCGCGAAACTATGAGTGAGCTTTTGGAAATTGAAGGCTATGATGTTTATCAAGCCGGCAGCGCAAAAGAATGTTTAGATTTGGTGCATAATACTTTTTTTAGTGTTATTTTAATGGACTATAATTTGGTTGACGGAACGGGCCTTGATGTTATTAAGAAAATAAGAACTTTTAATAATGAAAGCCAAGTTATTATGATAACGGCGCACGCATCTTTAAATGCTGTTGTAAAAGCTTTGCAGGAATCAGTTTATGATTTCCTTATAAAGCCGGTAGATTTTGATTATCTAAAACGCACAATTAAAATGGCTTTGCAAAAATTTTACTTGGAGCAAAGTAATAAAGAACTTTTGCAAGAATTAAAAGTTAAAAATCAAGATTTAAGCAATTTAAATGCTATGAAAACAAAATTTTTTTCCGTCGTGTCGCACGATTTGTCAAATTCTTTAATGGCTTTGAAAATGAGTTTTGATATGCTGCAAAGAACTATCAAAAATCCCGATGAAAACCAAACAAAAAAAATGGGTTATATGCAAGAAAGTTTGGACCAGATTTTCCTTTTAGTAAAAGATTTGGTGGACTTTGCTGCAATAGAAAAAGGCAAACTCCGCCTTGAAAAAATTAATTTTGAACTTACTTCTGCTATGAAAAGTGCCTATGAGGTTTTTAAAGAAAAGGCAAAACTTAAAGATATTTATATGTCTTTTGAAGGTAATGAAGAAATTTCCGTATGGGGAGATCCTAAAAGAATAAGGCAGGTTATCTCTAATATTGCGGAAAATGCTATCCGCCATACCCCTGAAAATGGCAAAATTTTAATATCAGTAGTGAAAATTGACGATAAAAATGCTAAAGTGTCTATAAGGGACTGGGGGCAAGGTATTGCCCCGGAAGATGCCGGACAGTTATTTGAAAGTTTTTATCAATCATCTAATGGCGGAAGGCTCGGTCTTGGTTTATGTATAGCCAAAGATATCATTTTGAACCACGATGGTAAGATTTGGGCCCAAAGTGATGGGCTTGGCAAAGGTGCAACTTTTAGTTTCACTTTACCGATTTATAAGGAAGAGTAGGAGGATGTTGTATGGCTGGTAAGAAGAAAAAAATAAAAGTATTAATTGCTGATGATCAAACACTTTTCAGAGAAGGTATAAAAGATGTTTTAACTTCAGAAAAGTGGATAGAAGTTGTTGGCGAAGCTGCCGACGGGGAAGAGGCTGTTTCTCTGGCTAAAAAATTAAAACCGGAAGTTATTTTAATGGATATTAAACTCCCCAAAAAAGATGGCATTACCGCGACAAAAGAAATCAAAAAAACAATGCCGCAAATTAATATTTTAATGCTTTCAAGTTATGAAGATGAAGCCCACGTAATGGAAGCAATCCAAGCCGGTGCAAACGGTTATTTAAGCAAGATGTTACCCGCAGCGGAGCTTGTTAATTCTATTAAAACTTTTACAACGGAAGGTTTAATGATTCCTCAACAATTAATGGGTAAACTTTTACAAGGTCTTAGAAAGATGGGGGATAGTTCTAATCCGGCATCTCAAAATGTTTTGACTAAGACGGAAATTAAAGTTTTAGATTTGCTAGGCCGCGGTATGAGCAATAAAGAACTTGCTATTGAACTTGGCTGTCAGGTAAAAACTATTAAAAACCATTTGAATAATGCCTTCCATAAACTTGATGTTTCTTCAAGGACGGAAGCCGTTGTTAAAGCAATAAAACTTGGTATAATTTCACCGGATAGATAAGATAAATAATGCTGAAAAGAATATTAGCCCCTATAAAAAATAATAAAGGCCAGCAAACTGTTGAATTTATTTTGCTGCTGGGGGTTATTGCGTCGGCGGTTCTTTTGTTTTTCTCTTTGTTTCACAAAGAACTTGCAGGCGGTTTTTTTACCATAGTAGGTTATGTTTTAACATAAGGATATTTTATGATAAATATTTTTAGACCTATTAAAAATAAAAAAGCACAAATAGTTTTGCCGGCAGTTCTGCTGATACCGACGATTCTTTTAGTTATTTATCTTTTATTTGAAACCACAAAAATTTCTAAAGAAAAAATACGCCACCAATTTGCATTAGATACCTCTTCCTTTGTGGAAATGACCAGCCTTTCCCAATATTTAAATGCAACGGCTTATGTAAACGGTGCTTTTCCGTTTAGACTTTTTAGAGATTTTTTTGAAGCAAATAATCCGCAATTAAAACCTGATGAAAATTCAGAAGATTCCGCAGGATTAAAACCGGTGAGTTTATATGATTATTATTATCAGGCGGGGGCTTTCCCGGCTATGTCTGATTATAATTCCTTGCCTAAAGCTACCGATACAAAGTGGGATCTTCACTATTACGGCGATACCCGTAAAGGGTGGGAAAAAGATTCTCCAAAAGTTGATGACAGCAAATTCTATCCTATTAATTCGGAAGATTTAGCAAAAACACACCAGGCCTATTGGGATGTTGATGTTTTGCAGCTTTATTTTATGGTTTATTATTATCTGGGTAATATTTATGAAGACCAAAAGAAAGTTTATGAACGCCTTGTAAAAGATAATGAATTTTTCAGAAAGGGCTACTATTATAATACCGGCAATTGTATGTTAAGCGAGTGCGGCAAAGAGGGCGCAGAAACTTTAAAAAATTATTTTGTCAAAACGGAACCTCTTTATATTTCAAAAGTAAGTATTTTTTATAAACAGCAAAACGGGCAAGAATCTGAAATTCAGTTGGATTTAAAAGAAAAGCAATTAATGGGGGGGAAGATTTTTCAGTTTGCTTATTTAGCAAAAGGCTCTAAAGATAAACTTCGCACTCTTTATAAAGGTGTTGATATTACGCAAAGATTTACTCTTTCAAAAAATTATTTTAATATAAACTTAATGAAATATAATCCAAGAGTGCATACAAGAATTGCTCTTCAATGCACAAATGAAAGTAATAACTGCGTGTGGCCCTCGCCGACTTCAAAATATCAAGTGAGGCAGTATCCATGAGATTTAACAAAAAAGGCCAAGCCACCACAGAAGTTGTTTTGCTGTTTCCTTTATTTTTGATTTTAACTTTATTTATTATCAAAATATATGGGCTTTTGGTAATTGTTCAAAAGTCGGAAATTGCTTCTTATTACGCAGCAAGAAGGTGGCAGCTTGAATCACACAGGGCAGCAAAATTTGCTCAAACTTGGGATGAAAATTTTTTAAAAAAAGATATTGAAGAAAAAGTGCAAACTTATCTTGGTTTTAAAAATCCTTCTACAAGGAAGTTCCTTTCCTTGAAAAAAGTTTTTATCACTATAGAGCGCACAAATGTTTGGAATGTGGTAAATTTGACGGTGGAAACTTATCCTCCGCGTTTGCCGTTTTTATGTGCTTATGATAAAAAAGAGGTTTGCAAATATCCTTATTCCCAGGCGTGTTTTAGGGGCTATAATTTTATTTGCGAAAACGGCGGCAAAATTGTTGTTACCAAAAATGTGCCTAACAGGGATAGGCCAATATCATTCCTGATGACAAATTCTGATGTTAGTAGAAAATAATTAAAAGGAGTATAAAAATGCAAGAAAATATAAAACAAAATCATCCGGCAGGTTTATGGTTGATTTGCGCAACTGAAGCTTTTGAACGCTTTAGTTATTATGCTATGCGTGCTTTGCTGATACTTTACTTCGTGTATGCTTTAAAAATTGAAAGATCTCAAGCGGCAAATCTTTACGGCACTTTTACCAGCTTGGTTTATCTTTCCGGCATTATTGGCGGCTATGTGGCAGATAGATATATCGGGCAAAAGCAATCTATTATTTGGGGTGCTTTGATGATTATTGCCGGTCAGTTTTTGCTTGGTTTTGAAAATATCGGTATAATTTACACCGCCCTTGGCTTTTTGATAATGGGTAACGGCTTTTTTAAGATAAGCATTACAACCCTTGTCGGCACTTTATATGAAAAGAAAGACCCAAGACGCGACGGCGGTTTTACCATATTTTATATGGCTGTTAATTTGGGTGCTTTTCTTGCTGGTATTATTGGCGGCGGTATAGGCGAAAAGTTCGGTTGGAAATACGGCTTTTGGACAGCCGGTGTTGCTATGATTATCGGTTTAATTATCTTCCTTTGGGGTAAAGAAAAATACTTTGCCGGCAAAGGCGATAAACCTGCCAAAATCACAGCTGAAAAGAAAGCCGTTGCTAAAACACCTCTTACTCCGGAAGAAAAAAAGAAAATTGCCGTTATTTTTATTCTTGCCTTCTTTGTTATCTTCTTCTGGACGGCTTTTGAGCAATCAGGTGCGGCTTTAAATCTTTTTGCCTATGAACATACAAACAGAGTTATAAATCTTTTCGGTTGGACTTGGGAAGTTCCCGCCACTTGGTTCCAAAGTTTAAACCCTGTGTTTGTTGTTTTATTTGCACCTTTATTTTCTAAACTTTGGATAGATTTAGCAAAAAAAGCAAAAGAACCTTCATCTCCGGCAAAATTTGTTATAGCTTTATGGCTGCTTGCCATAGGTTATTTTATTTTACTTTTGGCTGCTATGCAAATGGGGCCCGGTATTAAGGTT
>JAZKZM010000147.1:0-4842 GCA_045612685.1 Elusimicrobiaceae bacterium | reverse complement strand
TGCTTCGCAAAAACTCACATAACACTGCGGCTTTCAAATCCTGCACGAAAGCAAAGCAGTTTGCTTTCTCCCCAAACAAAAAATCTGCCTTTTTCAAAGCAGATTTTTTGCGGGGGCAGAGTTTGGCCACAAGTCCACTCGTTGACCCTCGTGGCTCGCGGCCCCGCCTCGTGATGTTCGCCTTTTGCTTCGCAAAAACTCACATAACACTGCGGCTTTCAAATCCTGCACGAAAGCAAAGCAGTTTGCTTTCTCCCCAAACAAAAAATCTGCCTTTTTCAAAGCAGATTTTTTGCGGGGGCAGGATTTGAACCTGCGATCTCAAGGTTATGGGCCTTGCGAGATACCGGGCTTCTCTACCCCGCAATATTATTATAGCATATTTTAAAAAAAATTCCTATCTGTGAAAAATAGGAATTTTTAGTTTTAAGAATTTTGAATCTATATTTTATTGTAGTTTAAAACAGGCATCTTCGTCATTATCATCTGCATAACAACCGGTATCTTGAACTCCGCCTAAGGATTTACATACAGCGGCATATTTAGGATCATAACCAGATTGGGTTCTCATAGGTAAAATACAATAAAAAGAGCGTCTTGTATCATAATAAGCTAAATGATATATAATTTTATTGTTAAGTATGCGTTGTGCATGTGGGGAAGTTGGGGCATTACCCGGTATGACATAATAAAAATTTTTGCCATACACATAATACCCGTTACCTCCGAATTTTGTATCTATATCTCCGGGAACATCAATATCTAAATCTGTGAATTTCGGTCTTACTCCTTCGGGGTTATTTAAAAACCAAATATCTTCTGCTTGTTTTATGCTTTTTAATATCATAAGAGCTTCACTTGCGCGTGATTTTTCAACCGCAATCTGATACTGCGGAACGGCAATTGCTGCCAAAATACCAATAATTAAAACAACGACTAATAACTCTATAAGCGTGAACGCTTGATTTTTCATACAAATACCTCTTATTTTGATTAAACTTACAAAAGTAGTTTATCAAAAAAAAAAAAATAAGCAAGTTTTTTTGACTCTTCGTCCTACAAAAGCGCGCTGGCTTTTGCATTGCAAAAGCAATTTTTGTGCTACTTTTTGAACACATTTGTTCTATTTTTGATTATTTTTTCAGCGAAAATAAGACGACAATAACAAGTTTTTTTACAAAAAACTTGCATTTCAAAAAAAAAAAAATAAAATTGAATTGTTAAGTCAAAAAGAAATAGGAGGAGATTCCCGATTACAACCTTCGGGAATGACTAAATATATAAGGAGAAAATTATATGAAAAAAGGTTTTACATTAATTGAGTTGTTAGTCGTTGTTTTAATTAGCGGTATTTTGGCCGCAATCGCTGTTCCACAATAACAAAAAGCTGTTTTGAAAAGCCGCTTTGCTGAAATGAAAATATTAGCTTCCGCTATTGTTAAAGCTCAAGAAGAATATTATTTAGCACACGGGTCTTATGCAGCAAGTTTGGATGATTTATCTATAACTATTACCTCTGATAAATGTAGTATGAATCAAGAAGCTGTTGCTTGTAGTCTTGATGCCATTTATTATCAGACTTACTTTAATAATTCTTCAAATCACCCCGGACAAAGTGAGTGTAGCGTTAGGGATAATACAAATAAAAATGCTGTGGCAGTTTGCCAAGCTGAAACAGGAAAAACAACACCTTTCTGGACAGGTGGGCCGGGGAATACTTATTCCGCATATGCTTACTAATTTTTTGACAGCATAAAATAAAAAGCCGAAGAAAATGTTTTGCGAGGATTTTGCGTTTAGAGAAGACGCGACAGAACACATTGTTTTGCGAGGATTTTTGAATTTCTAAATTTAAACTAAACAGAGCAAATGGGTTTTGCTAGGATTTTTGTGGAAATTTTAATTAGCTTTTTTCTTAACAGAAAAAAGCGTTTCTTTCAAACAAGGTATACCTCGCGGGGCGGCAGCCACATGTATCCGAAGTTTGAAAAAAATTAAAATTTACCAAAAAGCCGAAGTAAATAAAAAACTCTCCTCTAAAAAATAGAGGAGAGCTTTTTATTTATTCACAAAGACCTATTTGAGGTGTTTGCTGATAAGAGAAGTCATCTCAAACATATTAACTTGGTTTTTACCGCCGAAAATCGGTTTCAAAACTGCATCAGCGTTAATATTGCGTTTGTTGGTGCTATCTTGCAAGTTATTTGTTTTGATATAAGCCCAAACCTTTTTAACGACTTCGGTTCTCGGTAAGGGATTTGAACCTGTAACTTTTGAGAGTTCTGCGCTCGGGGTTAAAGGTGTCATAAATTTTGCATTTGCTTTTGCCATAATAATTTTTCTCCTTGTTATTTTTTTATATTTTTATATCTTCAAAAACATCTTAAACTAAGCAATTTTTGGTGCTGCATCTAAGATATCTTGTGAACAACCATCTTTAAACTTTTCAAAGTTCTGAACGAAGGCTGCTGCTAGTTCTTTGTATTTCTTATAGTATTCTTCTTTATCTTTCCAAGTATTTGCGGGTTGCAAGATAGCTGCGTCCACGCCTTCACACTCGGTCGGTATTTCAAAGCCGAATACATCATCTTTTACAAATTTTACATTATCTAGTTTACCATGTAAAGCGGCATTAAGCAAGGCCCTTGTATGTTTGATACTGATTCTTGTGCCAATGCCATAAGGCCCACCGACGAGCCCTGTATTAACAAGCCAGCAATTTACATTATATTTTTCAATTCTTTCTTTAAGCAAGTGGGCATAGGTGGAAGGGTGCAAAGCCATAAAAGGCCCGCCAAAACAAGTGCTGAAAGTTGTTTGGGGTTCTTTTACGCCCTTTTCTGTGCCGGCAACTTTTGCGGTATAACCGCTGATAAAGTGATACATTGCCTGTTCTTTAGAAAGTTTAGAAAGCGGAGGTAAAACACCGAAAGCATCATAGGTTAAGAAAATAATATTCTTCGGATGCGGACCTTTTGCGCTGGGAACTGCATTATCAATGAAGGTTAAAGGATAGCTTGCGCGGGTATTTTCGGTCAAAGTGGCATCATCCAAATCTAATGTGCGGGTATTAGGGTCAAAGACAACATTTTCAAGCAAGGTGCCAAAGCGTTGGGTTGTGGAGTAAATTTGCGGTTCTGCTTCTTTAGAAAGTTTAATAACTTTTGCATAGCAGCCGCCTTCAAAATTGAAAACGCCTTCATCGTCCCAGCCGTGTTCATCATCACCGATTAAACCTCTGTGCGGATCGGCGGAAAGGGTGGTTTTACCCGTGCCGGAAAGACCAAAGAAAATTGCGCTGTCGCCTTTATCGCCGACATTGGCTGAGCAGTGCATTGTCATAATGCCTTTTTGCGGCAAAAGGTAATTCATAACAGTAAAAATGGATTTTTTAGATTCACCTGCATAAGCAGAACCGGCAATGATAACCATTTTCTTTTTAAAGTTGATTTCTATTGCTGTTTCGCTTGCGGTGCCGTCAGTTGCAGGGTCTGCTTTTAAACCCGGCAAGAAAACAACGGTAAATTCCGGAATAATCTTTGTAATTTCTTCTAAAGAGGGTTCAATAAACATATTGCGGGCAAAAATATTGTGCCAGGCATATTCGGTTATTACGCGGATAGCAAGGCGGGATTTTTTTGCCGCGCCCACATAGGCATCTCTGACAAATAAATCTTTATCTTCAACATATTTTTGGGCTTTTTTGAAGAGCTTTTCAAAGTTTTCTTCGCTAATACCCTTATTGCCTTTATGCCACCAGATAGTGTTTTTTGTTTCTTCACTTTCTACAAAGAATCTATCATTTGGTGCACGGCCGGTTAATTTGCCGGTTTCAACGCATAAAGCGCCGCCGTGGGTTATATTACCTTCCCCTCTTTTTAAGGATTCCTCGGCAAGGGCTTCACTTGTCAAGTTCCAATAAATTGTTTTGTTTGTTTTTAAGCCCGAATTTTCAAAAGCATACTCGCTTTTAAGGGCATTTGGATCAATCTTTATCATTTCTTTTACCATTCCTTCTTTATAATTTTATTTCCAATCTTTAATTCGCCTGTGGCGTTTTTATCAAGAGCCCATTTAATTCTCCTGATACCTTCCATAATATTTTCCTTACCGGCGCAATAGCTTATTCTTAAATAGCCATCCACGCCAAAGGGTGCGCTTGGCATTGTTGCAACCAAAACTTTTTCAAGCAAGAAAGCAGACATTTCAAGCGAACTTTTATTATAATAACTAAAATCTACCAAGCAATAAAATGTTCCGTCGGAAACATTGGCTTTGATATTGGGGATTTGGCTTAACTCTTTAAGCAAGATATCCCTGTTTGTTTCAAGAGTTTTTTGTAAATTCTTAATAAAATCTTTATCTTTTTGTAAAGCAGCAAGGGCGCCGACTTGGCTAAGGTCGCTTGTGCAAGAAGTTGTTTGTGCCTGCATACGGCCCATGGCTTTAATCATTTCCGTATTGGTGCTGACCGCCCAGCCGATTCTAAGGCCGGTTAAACCAAATAATTTTGAAACGCCGTTAATTGCAACAATATTATCGGGATTCTTTGCATAAGCAAACGGACTTGGTGCTTTTTTACCGCCGAAAACAAGTTGGTGGTAAATATCATCAGTCATAAGCCAGATATTTTTTTCTTCGCAAAGTTCAACTAATTTTTTAATAAAATCTGCTTCAAACAAAATGCCGGAAGGATTATTGGGGCTGTTAAACATAATGGCTTTTGTTTTAGGGGTAATAGCGGCCTTAATTTCTTCAAAACTAACTTTAATACCTGTAGCGGGTTTAACAACAACGGGTGTCCCGCCGACAAGTTTAACCATTTCCGGATAACTAACCCAA
>JAZKZM010000146.1:0-1375 GCA_045612685.1 Elusimicrobiaceae bacterium | reverse complement strand
TGCCTTTTTTTACTTTTTATATTGCTATTTTTTTCGTTAATATTATTTATTACTCTTAATTAAAGCCTTAGCAATTTCTTTGCTTAGTTCAGATAATAACTCGCTACAACCATTGGCTAAATCATCATAAGTTTTGCCAATAACAACATTGGTTGTAAACTTTTGTTGGGTAAGCACTTGTTTTGAATTGTTTTTAATAGTATACCAAGCCGCCATTTCCACTTTTTCACCTAAAACAGCATCTAACTTAACAATTTCAACGGAAACAACCCACTCAAAATCTTTACCGTGGGAGGGGGTTGTTTTTACTTGTGCAGCAGGCAGCATCACGCTTAAATTTTCCGTTAGAGCACGCGTTGCTAATACAGAAGGCAACTCCACCCATCTGTTATATTCGGAAATATTAATTTGCACAGAATCTTTTTGTTGTGTTACTATTTGCGGACGGTCTATATATTTTGGCATTTGAATGCGATTTACACCCACAAAGGCATTATAATCAGCCGAAATTGTGTTTGTAGAAGTAGGCACCTGCGTATAAAACTTGGAATTTTTACTAGTTCCAAACATACAAGCAGTAAATAATAAACAAGTTATAATAATTGTAATAAGTTTCATAATTATTCTCCTTTTTTTCCTTTAATTAAAGATTCGGGGTGTTGTTCCAAATAATCTGCAAGATTTTGAAATGATTTAGCGGTATCTGATACTTCACGCAAAGTATCATTTAAATTAGAAAGGGTTTCTTCGCTGCTGTTTGCCACTCTTTCCAAAGTTTTATCTAAATTTTGGGAACTTTTTGTAAGAGCCGGCAATAAGACAGGAAACTCTTTACCCAGCGTATCTGCCACCGTGTTAATTTTTTCAAGTGTTTCTTGTATTTTAATTCTATTAAGCCCACGGACAAGTTCTTCTTTCTGGGATAAAAGTGTCGGAATTTGTGGAATATTCTCCTTTTTAGGGCTATCAAACATTGTTATTTCCGTATCCGGCAACATAACCAAATCAATCCTCAGTTGCCCGGTTAAATAACTTTGTGATGCCAAACGCGCCCTAAGGCCCTCTCTAATCATAACACCCAGAAAATCTAAATCCTTATCTTTTTTCCACAATTTTTCCCAAAGAGAACCCTCACTTATAACATCCGTTTCTTTGAAACGGGCATAGACTGCCACATGAAAGTTTAAATCATCTTTATTAGTTACTAGAACTATACGCGTAACTTTGCCGACTTCCACGCCTTGAAATATAACGGGCGCTCCCTCTGATAAACCCTGCAATGATTCGTTAAAATACATTACAGCCAAATCTTTTGTATCTGTATGTATTTTGTTAAAAATCGTTTGCCCGATTATTCCTATAAATAAAGCAAAAC
>JAZKZM010000145.1:0-3147 GCA_045612685.1 Elusimicrobiaceae bacterium | reverse complement strand
TCTAGGATAGCGCCTTTAAAATCGCCCATCTGATATTTGATATTTCCGCGCGAAGCATAAGCATCCGGATCAACAGGGTCAATTTTTATAACAGCATCCCAATCTTTCAAAATACCCGCTAAATCGCCTTTAGCTTCTCTTATACTAATTCTAGATAAGTATAAATTTGTCATATATGGGGCTAATTCTATTGCTTTACTGATATCTGCCAAGGCGCCGTCTAAATCGTGAAAATCTTCCATAACTTTAATTGTTGCCATATTTGCATAATAAACAGCAACTGAAGAATTAAGCTCTATTGCTTTCTGGGTATCAAGATAGGCTCCTTTATAATCTCCAAGTTCAATTTTTATAAGAGAGCTTAAATTATAATACTCATCTTTATTTGGATTTAAATTTATTGCCTGTTTAATACTTTCTAAAGCATCATTCAACTCTTCATTATCATATTGGTCATTTGCCTTTTCAAAATATTCTTCAGCACTTTTATTTGCGGCTTCCTGATAAGACATAGCGCTTATGGCATTATCGGTATAAAAATCGCCGTTTTCGGGGTCTAAATCAAAAGCGTGCATATAATCATCAGTAGCACCGGTAAAATCAGCAAAATCATATTGTTTTAAAAGCCCGCGTTCAAAAAAGATATAGGCCTGCTTGGAATCTTCCTTAGCAGCTTCATTATAATAAGCCATAGAAGTATTAAGATAACCTTTTAATCTTTTTTCATAAGCTCTTCTTGCCATAGCATCAGAAGTAGGCGCTTTTTTTGTTTTTATTATTTTTTTATCTGTATCGTTTTCAAGCACAACTTTATCAAAAAAATCATTGATATAATCATCAGGAGACTTTATACCATATAAATCTTTATAACCGGAAACTAAAAATGTAAAAAATTCTTTATATTCTTGATTAAAAGGCTCTTGTTTAAGGGCAGCTTCAATATCTTTTAAGGCTTGCCTTGGATTTCCGTATCTTTCTTGCGAAGCGCGCATATAATAATATTCCGCTTTAGGATACCAATCAATAGCTTGGTTTAAAAAAGCCATTGTCTTTTCTCTTTGTGAAAGTTCTTCCCCTTGTAAATCATCAGTCAAATCTTGCTGTTCTTTTTTAACTTGCGACTGTGGGTTTTGTGCAATGAGGGATGCCATCTGTGCCATATTTATATAATTATTGGCCATGCGGCGTCTTTCCACTTGCGGCATTTGCTCTATCATATTTTTCTTAGCTATTTCTATTAATTCTTGTGCTTTTTGCGGGTCCACATTGGCTTTTTCTAATTCTTCTTTAAAATATTGCAAGAAAGTCTTTATTGCAGCAGGAGTATCAATTTTTCTTTCTTTTTCAATAGTTCTTTCTTCGGCAATATCAACTGCTTTAGTAATTTCTGCTGTTCTGTTTGCTAATTGTGCAAGTGTTGCTTGGCCTGTTAAAAGGGCACTGATAGATTCACCAAATAAAGGCCATATTGAAAATGTTAAAACAGGGGTTTTTTTACCAAAAAGTTCTTTTCTTAAATTGTTCATTACCTTATAGCTTTTTGCACTATTATTTATATGTGAAGAACTTGTTTTTAAATTTTCTTTTTTACTCCATGAATATAAAGTTTCTTTATAAACTTTTTCTTTCGGATTATATTTTATAGCATTTTTTATATCCTTAATAGCAGCCGTAAAATTACCGCTATGATGATATTTTTTTGCTCTTTCATAATAATAAACATCATTGGTAGGATCATATTGTATTGCTAAGCCATAATCTTGTAATGATTTTTCAATATCATGCAAAAAATAGAAGTAAAAAAGAGCTCTTGCAGCATAATATTTACCTGAATGAGGGGCAATATTTACAGCCATATTATAATCTGCCAAAGCACCCTCTAGATCATTAAAATGTTTGCCTTTAATATAACCTCTGTTAATATACCATCCGGCTTTATTTGGCTTTAATTCTATAGCCCTATTATAATATTTTAAAGCCATAGTATAATCTTGCAAATATTCAAGTTCAATATAAGCGATTTGGGAAAGTATATCTGCATTATTGGGGTCAAATTCTACAGCTTTTAAATAATCTTCCGCAGCACCTTGATAATCTTTTAAATGAAATTGTTTTACCCCCCCTCTTCTAATAAAATATATAGCTTCTGCAGAGTTAAGTTTAATAGCCATATCATAATCTTGTAAAGCACCGTTAAGATCCCCTATGTATTTATATTTAAGATGTCCTCTATCTATATATATTTTTGCAAGTTTAAAATTATCAGCACCGGTTTTTTGATATAATTCTAAGGCTATAGAATAATCTTCTACAGCTTTTTTATAGTTTTTATTAAAAGAGTTCGTTTTTGCTCTTGCAATATAATATTTAACTTTGCTTGGGTTAAGTTCTATTGCTTTAGTATAATCTGCTAAAGCCTCTTCATTAGCTCTTAAATATCTGCTTTTTAAAAAAGCCCTTTCATAATAAAGCTCGGGATCATCAGGGTTTTCTTTTATTGCCTTATTATAATATGCTATTTGGGCATTTATTTGCTCTTTAGAAATTATTTCTTTAGCTTTAGCATTTAAATTTCTATTATCAATATTATCTTTATATCCGCTAATATCTTCTTTTATATCAGCTTTTTGCTCTGTTATCTGCGGGGTGGAAGTTTCTTCTATATTTGATTGTGTTTGCTGTTCAATATTTTCAGAAGTCTGCTTGGTTTCTTTTTTCTTTCTAAAAAGAGGTATTTTACCCGTTAAAAAATCTAATACTATCTTTGGTAAAGGAAAGAAAGCCATAGGCAATACGCCGGAATTACTTGTTCTGGAAGAAAGAGTTTCTTTTTCTTCTGATTTTTTATTAATTTTTTTACCGGGATTAGTTTTAAATGCTTCTAAATATTCTTTTAATTTATTTTGATAAGTTTGGTTTTGAGGATCATATTTCAAAGCTGTTTTCATATCTGCTATGGCAAGTTCTATATGTTCAAGCACAAAATATCTGCCGGCGCGTTCATAATAATAATGGGCATTTTCCGGCTCAAGTTCTATTGCTTTATCAAAATCCGCAAAGGCCTCATCAAATTTTCTTAAACTATAAAAATAAACATCTGCCCTATTCATATAGTATAGAGATTTGCTAGGAAGTCGGAGGCCAAGC
>JAZKZM010000144.1:0-1174 GCA_045612685.1 Elusimicrobiaceae bacterium | reverse complement strand
ATCCGTAGTCAGACGCTCTAACCAGTTGAGCTATCAGCCCCTAAAATCTTAGGATAATACTATTTTACCAAAATTTAAAATACTTTGCTAGTATCAATTTAGGAAAGTTCTTCTAATAAGGCTAAAGCTGTATCGGTTGCTTGTTTTATAACGGCACTTCTTGAACCTTTAAAAATAAACTTTTTGGCAGTCAATTTTTGGGGTGTTTTTACTCCTATCCAAACAAGGCCGACAGGTTTGTTTTTAGTCGCGCCAAGCGGACCGGCAATTCCTGAAGTGGAAACAGCATAATCTGCCTCAAAAATCTTGCTTGCGCCAAGTGCCATAGCCAAAACAACCTGGCGGCTTACTGCGCCGTATTTTTTAAGCAAGCAAGTGTCAACACCTAAAATTTGTTCTTTTGCCTGATTTGAATAAGCGATAACTCCCCCCTTAAAATAAGCAGAAGCACCGCTTTTTGCAACTATCTTTTTTGCTATTGCGCCGCCGGTGCAGCTTTCGGCTGTAGCCAGCGTTGTCAGTTGTTTTATTTTCATATATTTAATTTTATCAAAAATATGTGTGCAAAATATATGTTTTTTTTGCTAGAATATTAGTATAAGAATAATTTAATAAGGAGTGTAGTATGAAGAAACTTATCGTTGTATCAGTCTTATTCTCTTTATCCTTAGGTGCAAATGCCTTTGTGCAAAAATGCTTCTATGGTAAAGATTGCGTTGATGGCCAACTCGTAAATTATTGCGATAGAAAATGCGAAGCTAAAAAAGCTGCCGAAGAAGCCGCTTTGAGAGCTGAACAAGAAAGATTAGCCGCCCAAAGAAGAGCCGCTGCTTTGAGAGCCCAAAGAGAAGCCGAAGAAGCCGCCAGAAGAGCCCAGCAAGAAAGAGAAGCTGCTGCTTTAGCCGCTATCGGTGCAGTAAGACAAACCGAAAATGAAATTGCCGTAACCTTAAAGAACGATATTCTTTTTGATTATGGTAAGTCTACTTTATCTGCCCAAGCAAAAAATACTTTAGATAAAGCAGTTGAACTTCTTAACAAATTACCAAATAGAAATTTAGTTATTGAAGGACATACTGATTCTTCAGGTACTGATGAATTTAATATGGAATTCTCTGCAAAAAGAGCATAAACCGTTTATGATTACATGATGGGTTAAGGTTTAAACATTAAC
>JAZKZM010000143.1:0-1324 GCA_045612685.1 Elusimicrobiaceae bacterium | reverse complement strand
CGGACACGCGCGGCTGCCTCATTCAGGAGCGCTTTGCCAATGTGCAGGGCCTTGGAACAGCCTTCCAAAAGCCGGGACTGGCACAGTTTGTAACAATGTTATACAAATTTGCATTGCACAAAGCAAAGGGCGTCTTGTTATTTTAGGTATCGGTAAAAGCGGTCATATCGGCAGAAAAATTGCCGCAACGCTTGCCTCAACGGGCCCACCTTCCTTCTTTGTCCACCCGACCGAAGCTATGCACGGCGACCTAGGTATGATTACCAAAGAAGATATTGTGCTTGCTTTATCTTTTTCCGGCCAAACGGAAGAATTAAATAAAATTTTATCCCCCCTTAAAAAAGAACAAGTCAAAATTATTGCTATGACGGGCAATAAAAATTCAAATCTAGCAAAAATGTCTGATATTCATCTTGAAGTTGAAGTCCAAAGGGAAGCCTGTCCTTATAACTTAGCGCCGACATCTTCCACAACGGCTATGCTTGCCCTTGGTGATGCTATGGCAATTTGTTTAATGAAAGTTAAACACTTTGAAAAGGCCGATTTTGCCTTTTTCCACCCGGGCGGTTCTCTCGGCAAACTTTTAACCTGCAAAGTAGCAGATATTATGTTTAAAGAAAAAAACCCCTGTGTTTTGCAAGAAGCCAGCGTGCAAGATACCCTTTTGGTTATGACTAAAACTAAAGCCGGCGCAGCAAGTATCGTTGATAAATCAGGCAAGTTAAAAGGCTATTTTACCGACGGTGATTTAAGGCGCGCTCTGCAATCTAAAAAAGATATTTTATCCTTAAATATCACTAAAGTTATGACAAAAAACCCCTTTGCTTTAAGCCAAGATACACCGGCTGTAGAAGCAGCAAAAATTTTTATAAATAAAAAATTTGATAATGCACCCGTAGTTAACAAACAAGGCAAAGTTGTAGGTTTTTTAGATAAGGATAATTTAATAGAGTTTATTGCTCTTATTGATAAAAAATGAAAATATTTTTAATTCTTTTACTTACTTTTTTTGTTGCCTGTTCTGCTGATAAAAAAGAAGCCAAACAAGAAACCGGCCCGCAGCAAGAAGCAACAAAAATAATAATAAGCCAAGCGCAAAGTGCCCAAAATGATTGGAGCCTTAAAGCTGCTAAGGCAGAATTTTATGACGAACAAAACCAAGTTCGCTTATATTCTCCTATACTTATTTACAGCAAAAACGGTGTGCAGGATAATACTTTAAAAGCAAAAGAAGGTTGGTTTGATATTTCTAAAAATTTAATTATTTTACAAGGCAATGTTTTAATATCTTCTCTATCGGAAGGTTTTAAAATAAATACTGCTG
>JAZKZM010000142.1:0-3166 GCA_045612685.1 Elusimicrobiaceae bacterium | reverse complement strand
TGAATATCACGGCGGGCCAAGTGCAGGCAGAGAGTTATCTTCCTTAGAAAAAGAAAACCTCAAGCGCGCCGCTATTTCCGAACAAGCCGCTAAACAAACAGAAAAAGCAACCAAAAAAGTAGCTAAAGCGTATAGAAAATATCAAAAGAATTTACAGGTAATTCAGCCTCAAAAGATTGATAATGAAATTTCTGCTAAAAATAAAGCAGTAAGATATCAACTTTTCCTTAATGAATTATTTGATCAAAAGAAAGTTGTTGTTTCAACCTTTGCTCCGTTTACGATGTTATTTATTCATTATCTTATTAAGAAGGGTTCGCAAAAAGAAAATGCACCTGAAAAAACGGATAAGGATGCAGATTTAACAAAAGCTAATTTTGAAGCAAAACAATTATATACTGAAGCAGAAAAAGAATATAACAATAATAACTTCAGAAAAGCTTTAAGAGCTATAAATAAAGCCATAGCTTTAAATTCAAAGGAAGTTTCTTATTATATTTTAAGAGGTGATATTAAACTTGAATTGCAAGATTATCAAGGTGCACTTGCTGATTATAAAGAAGCTGAAAATCTTGATACTTATGGCGAAAATATTGAAAGCTTAATAGCCAGAATGGCGGAACTTCAAGAAGTGCAAGAAGTTAATTTGCCTGAAAGTTTTGAAAAGATGGTGCAAGATTTAAAAAATACACTTTTAGGTAAACTAAATACAATAAAAAACTCTTTAAAAGCGAAACAAGATTATCGTTCAGCTATACAAGATGGAAAAGATGCTAAAACTTATTATGAAGATGCCTCGAAAGAATATATGGCTAATAATATGCAAGCTGCTTTAAAAGCTATAAATAAAGCCATAGCTTTAAATCCAAAGGAAGTTTCTTATTATATTTTAAGAGGTGATATTAAACTTGAATTGCAAGATTATCAGGGTGCGCTTGCTGATTATAAAGAAGCTGAAAATCTTGATACTTATGGCGAAAATATTGAACGAATTTTAGGGGCCATTGTATCAATAAAAGAAGAAGTTAATTTGCCTGAAAGTTTTAATAAATTTATGCACGACTTAAAAAATACACTTTTGGGTAAAGGGATTAACTCTTCACAAAAAATTTCTAAAAATGATAACATAGAAAATTTGGCAGCTACAGCAAAAGAAGATAATACTGCGGCACAAAATTCCGCGCAGTCTGTTTTAACCAATGACGAGATTTCTCATTATGAAACGGCGCAAAAACTATTTGAACAGGAAAAATATGAAGAAGCTTTAAAAGCTATACAAAATGCAATAGCGGAAAGCTCCTCCAAGATAACTTATTATTTATTAAGTGCCAAAATTAAAGAGGCTTTGCAAGATTATCAAGGTGCCGCGGAAGATTATGAACAATGTATAAAACTTGACCCGGATAATGCTTCTATCTATTCTGAAAAGCGTGCCTTTGCCGGTGAAATGTTTGCAAGGCAAAATTCCGCTTTCCATAAAGCAATAGATAATTTGCTGAATAAGCTTTTTAGTAAAAACTCAACACCTTTAATGGTGGGCTTTTTGCCTTTAACAACAAATTCTATTATTAAATTACTGACCGGAAATGGCATTTTATCTATGCTTTCCGAAAAGCAACAAAAAGCCGTCAAAAAAGCATTTAGAAAAGCAGAAGAAAAATCTGCAGAAAAATTTGTGTCTGGTTATTTATTATTACCTTTCGATACAAAAGCAACGGAAATCTTCTTAAAAACTCTTGAAGAAGAATTAACAAAGGAGCAAATTAAGAAGATATATATAAATAAGATTTTGGCAGAAACCAAAACTTATTTAGAAAAGGAAATTAATAAAGAAAAGGAAATCAAGCAAGCTGTCTTTGACAGATATGACAAAGAACAGGCCGAGCAAGATAAAAAAGACCAGCAAATTGAAGAGGCTAAAAAAGCACAAGCAGCAAGAGAGCAAAATCGCGCGGAAACAGCTTCCGTCGTTAGCGAGATAAGCACCCCTGAAAGCTCTCCCAAAACACAAGAAAAACTTTCTTGGTGGGGCAAATTTAAAGCCCAAAGAGCCGCTAAAGAACAAGCCGAGCAAGAAAGAATTTACGCACAAAATCAAAAGAATAAAGCTAAATTATATTATAATGAAGCAGAAAGAGAATTAAAAAAGCTTAATTTTAAACAGGCTTTATATTATTATGAACAAGCTATTAAATATGATCCTAATAATGCTGGATATTACTTTAGAAGAGGTTATATCTACGATAATTATTTAAACGACTATCATTGGGCCTTAAAAGATTATGATAAGGCAATAGAACTTGATTCTAAAAAAGGGCCATATTATTATCGTCGTGCTATTATAAAAAAGAATTATAAAGGAGATATAGCGGGCGCTTTGAGTGATTTGGCAAAGAGTATAAAATATTCAAAAAACAAAGCTGATAAAAAACACCTTAAATGGTTATTTGAAGATTGGAGCGGCGGGCAAACTTATGAAGAGTATATAAAAGCTAACCCTGAATTTGCTTCTGAAGAAACAAAAGAAGAACAAGCTAATACAAACACTTTTAATCAAACTATTCAAGGTTTAAAAGAAGAACTTTTTGGCAAAGAAAAATCCGATAAATTATTTATGGCACTTCCGTTTGTGCCAAAAGTGGTAATGCAACTTTTGACAAATGATATTACTTTAGAACAACTTACCAACAGAACGGAAGTTATCCAAACTGCCTTTTATAAAGCACAAAAGAGAGTTCCGCAAGAAATAGTTGATACAGACGAAATAGAGGCCTTAAAGCAATTTGCCGATTATTTCAAAATGGAACTTGAATTTGCCGGCGTTGATGCAAAAAAAGCCGAAAAACTTGTTAATAAAGTTAATGACTATATCACTAAAGAAATAGTTAATAAGTATGAAAGAGTATTATCTACTTTAGAAGATTATGAAGATAGAGTTTGGCAAGCTAGATTTAAAGACGAAGACTACGAAACTGCTATAAAATACTATAATCTTATAATAAAATTTGGCGAAGATAATGAAGCCTTTATCAAAAGATATTACGATTTGATGTATTATGTTGAAAATTCATATGCTTCCATAGCCGTTATAAAGTATAAATTAAAACAAGATAAAGAAGCTATAGAATATTTAAAAAAGGCCATAGATTATAATGGTGGCCGTAAT
>JAZKZM010000141.1:0-5397 GCA_045612685.1 Elusimicrobiaceae bacterium | reverse complement strand
TTTTAAATATTTTTTTGAAGAAAGATTTTGCCTGCTTATTTTGGACTCAGTTTTTAGGCGCTTTTAGCGATAATTTATTTAGGACTGCTCTTGCGGCTTTTATCACAATTTTCATTGCGCGTATAACCTCGGTAAACACCAGCGCTTATGCAACTTTGCTTGCTCTAGCCATTTATTTGCTTTCCACTTTAATTTTTTCTATGCCCGGCGGAGAAGTGGCCGATAAATATAATAAAACACAAGTTATTAAGGTGCTTGCTTTTACTCAAATTATTACGGCTTTATTAATTAGTCTTGGTATATATCTTAAAAGTTCCGTTATTTTGTATTTTATTTTGGTTGTTTTGGGCGCGCAAAATGCTTTCTTTATGCCGCTTAAATATGGCTTACTGCCACAAATATTAAAGAAAAATGAACTTATCAGCGCAAACGGAATGATTGAAACAGGCCGCTACGGCGCGATTTTATTTAGTGCGATTTTATGCAGTATTTTTTCTATTACCAATCTTTCCGATTTAACAATTTTAGGTATTGTTATTATAGAAGTGGCTTTGATGACTTATGTGATAACTTGGTTCTTTTCACCTTTTGAACCGACCTCGCCGACGGCTCAAGTTAATCTTAATATTTTTAAAAGCAGTATAAAAAATATAAAACTTGCCTATAAATCGCAAAGAATATTTTTGTGTATTTTGGCTATCTGTTGGTTCTGGGTTGTGGGCGCGGTTATTTTTACGCAAATGCAGGAAATTGCCTTAGTCAAACTTAATGTTGAAGGTAATATCGTAAATTATTTGCTTACGCTTTTTGCTTTGGGTATTGCTATTGGCGCTATGCTCTGCCGCGAATTTGTTAAAGGGGAAATCAGTATAAAATATGTTCCTTTAAGCGCTGTCGGTATGGGTATATCTTTACTTTTGCTTGCTTTGTTCTGCGCTATAACTTCAAGACCGCTTGAAACTTTAACTTTTAAACAATTTGTTTTAAGTTGGCAGGGGATAAGACTTTCCTTATACATTTTACTTTTGGCTATATCTTCCGGTCTATATATTGTTCCGTTAAACGCTTTACTCCAATCTTTAGTTTCCGATAGAATAAGAGGCAGAATACTCGGCGTTTGCAATATTTTAACAACTATCAGTATGATTGTGGCCGGTCTTATTGCGTTTTGCTTGCTTTATATCGGGCTTGGAACGGGTGCGATTATCGGTGTTTTAGCCATAGCAAACTTTTTTGTTGCTTTTTATATTTGCACTTTACTACCTGATTATGTTGTGCGTTCACTTCTTTATTTCCTTTTAAATTTCTTCTATGATATTAAAATTAAAGGGCTTGAAAATTATGAAAAGGCAACAGGTAAAACTTTGATTGTTGCAAATAATAACTCTTTTTTGGACCCGCTTATTTTAGGTGCTTTCTTGCCGGATGATATTACCTTTGTTGTTGACGGTATTATTGCAAAACGCTTTTGGGTAAAACAATTTTTGCGCTTTACAAAACATATTGCCGTTGATACCACAAACCCGATGGCTGTTAAAACAATTATTGATAATATTAAAAAAGGCCAAAAAATTATTATCTTCCCCGAAGGCAGAATAACGACTACAGGCGGTATTATGAAAATTTACCCCGGCCCCGCTATGATTGCCGAGCGTTCCGGCGCAACAATTTTGCCTATTTGTATGCAGGGAACACAATATTCAAGTTTTGCTTATTTCGGCCGCAAAATGCGCCACTTGCCAAAGCATGTGCAGTTTACAATTAATATTATGCCGCCTGTAGATTTTAAATTAAAAGATAATCTTAAAGGCAAAGCAAGAAGGCTTAGCGTTGAAGATAAAATGTATGACCTTATGACCGAGATGAAATATAAGAGCAATAATATTGATACAACTTTGTTTAAAGCTTTTATTGAATCAGCCGATTTTGCCGGCCGCGGTGCAAGAGCGCTTGAAGATATTACAAGAAAGCCAATGAGTTATGGCAAATTGCTTATTGCTTCTTTCCTGCTCGGCAAAAAACTTGCCGATAAAAGCGATAAAGGCGAATATATGGGCGTGATGTTGCCAAATATGAATATTTGTGCGGCGGTTTTGCTTGCTTTGCTTTCCCACGCAAGAGTGCCGGCTATGATTAACTTTACTTCGGGTATAAAAAATGTTTTAGATTCCTGCAAAGCAGCAAGAATAAAAAGTGTTATAACTTCGCGTATGTTTGTTGCCAAAGCCCAGCTTGAAAAAATTGTTGAAGCTCTTGAAGATAAAAATATCCGTATAATTTATCTTGAAGATTTAAAGATTACTGCTCTTGATAAACTTATTGCTGTGGTGCAAAGTTTCTGCCCTTACAAAACTTATAAGGCAATAGACCCCGAGCAAGACCCAAATAAACCGGCTTTGGTTTTGTTTACCAGCGGTTCTGAAGGTGCGCCGAAGGGGGTTGTTTTATCCCACAGAAATATTAATGCAAACCGCTTTCAACTTTCCACTTTGCTCAACTTTGATATGCAAGATAAATTCTTTAATGCTTTGCCGCTTTTCCACTCTTTTGGTATGGTATGCGGGTTCTTCTTGCCGATATTGGGCGGTTTATCTATTTTCTTATATCCTTCACCTTTCCATTTTAAAATTATTCCGGAACTTGTTTACGATAGAAAAGCAACCGTGTTTTTTGCAACAGATACCTTTTTGTCCGCCTATGCAAAAATGGCGCATAGATATGATTTTTACAATATTAAATATATCGGTATCGGCGGGGAAAAACTTAAAGATGAAACCTTTAAAATTTGGTCCGAAAAGTTTGGTATTCGCGTAATTGAGGCCTACGGCACGACTGAAGCATCCCCCGTTGTTACAATGAATAACCCGATGTATTATAAACGCGGTTCAGTCGGCAGACCGGTGCCGGGCCTTGAATGCAAACTTGAAAAAGTTGAAGGTATTGAAGAAGGCGGAAAACTTTTAATTAAAGGCGATAATGTTATGCTCGGTTATCTTAGAGCAAGCGCGCCCGGCAAAATTGAAGCACCTAAAGACGGCTGGTATGATACCGGCGATATTATTGCCTTTGATGAAGAAAATTTTGCCACCATTAAAGGCCGCGCAAAACGCTTTGCCAAAATTGCCGGCGAAATGATTTCTATGACGGCAGTAGAAGTTGCTTTAAAGAAACTTTGGCCCGATAATTTAACGGCGCTTGTCCGTTTGCCTGATGAAAAACGCGGCGAACAACTTATCGCTTATACAGATAAACAAGATGCCACTTTAAAGCAAATTCAGGAATATTTTAAGAAGCAAGGTTTCAGCGAACTTTGGGTTCCTAAAAAACTTGAAGTTTTAGAACAAATGCTTTTAATGGGAACAGGGAAAATTGATTACCCTGCCTTAGAAAAACTTGCTATGGAGAAAAATAAATGAAAAAGATAACTTGTCCCACTAAATTTAAAGCATATTTTATTTTTGTCGGCGTGGCTTTTTTGCTGATGGCTTTAATGCGTGTTATATTTTATTTCGTCAATAATTTAGGCTATCAGCAAGGTGTTTTAAAAGCCATTTATACAGGGTTTAGATTTGATATAAGAATTGCTTTTTTGTTTGCTTTGCCTTTTGGTATTTTCTTATTATTGCCGGCAAAGAAAATATTTAAGCAGATTATTTGTATCTTTTACACGATTGCGTTTAGCGCTTTGGTTTTGGTTTATTTCTTAGATTTTGGTTATTATGCTTATTTAACCCAAAGGTTAAATGCTTATATCTTTGAACTTGCACAAAATACCGCAACTTCACTTGAAATGGTGTGGCAGACTTATCCTGTAATAAAAGGCGCGCTTGTTTTAATTGTCCTAGCTTATATCAGTTATATTATCACACGCAAAATTGCAAACTATGCCTATTCTAAACAAGGCGGCAAAAAAAGTTGGGTTTTTGTAATTATTGCACTTTTGATTACGGCGGCTTTTGTGCACGGCAGATTTTCGCAATATCCTTTAAGATGGAGTAATGCTTATTTTACGACTGATAATTTTTTGACTTCTCTTGCCATAAATCCTTTGCACAATTTATATGATACTTATAAATTTGCCGCAAAAGGCAGCGGTTTTGATACGGAAAAAACAAAAGAATATTATGATATTACGGCAGATTTTTTGGGCGTAAAAAATAAAGATAAAGAAAATCTTAATTTTACTCGTGAAATTGAAGCAAAAAATCCTAAAAAATATAATGTTATTATTTTGCTTGTGGAATCTTTTTCTTGGGATAAAACTTCTTTTAATGCGCCTGAAATTGACGCAACCCCAAAAGCAGCTCTTCTTGCAAAAGAAGGCACGCTTTTTACAAGGTTTTTTACACCGACCGTCGGCACGGCAAGGGGGGTGTTTAATTCTATAACAGGCGTGGCGGATACTTCTGCTGTTAAAACCTCTTCAAGAAATCCGATGATTGTGGCCCAGCACTCACTTATAAATGATTTGCCGGACTATCAAAAGTTTTATTTTATCGGCGGCAGCACTAACTGGGGCAATATCAGAGGTCTTTTACAATATAATATTGAAAACCTTAAAATTTTTGAAGAAGGCACTTATGAGGGTCAGGATAGAAATGATGTTTGGGGTCTTTCCGACTTAGATATGTTTAGATATGCCGCAAAAGAACTTGCCAGAACAAAAGAGCCTTTCTTTGCTTTTATTCAAACTTCCGGCTATCACAGGCCTTATACTATACCTGAGGACCACGGCACTTTTGAATTGAAAAACTTAGATGAAAATATGCTTAAAGAATATGGTTTTAAGGGAAATGAAGAATATAACTCTATGCGCTTTCAGGATTATGCAATAGGCGAGTTTTTTGATTTAATTAAAAAAGAGCCCTTTTATAAAGATACAATTTTCCTTATCTATGGCGACCATGGCCTTACAAGTTGGCAATCAAAAAACTTGCCGCAGAGTTTTATTGATTTTGAACTTACTTCAAATAATGTTCCTTTAATTGTGCTTGGCCCCGGTATTAAAAAGGAAGTTAATAAAAGGGTGGCAAGCCAAGTTGATGTGACGGCAACAATGGCAGGTTTGCTTGGTATAAAACACACCCAAACCGGCCTTGGCAGAAATATTTTTGATAAAACTTTAGAAGAAGGCGCTTTGATTATTAATAGTCCTTCGGCACCGCTTAAAATAGGTTTTGTGCAAGACGATTATTATTATCTTGCCTGGCCCGGCAAAGAGGGGCTTTTTAAGTATAATGAAGATTCTTCTAAAGATTATTGTAATAGCGAAAAACAAAAATGTGAAAAGATGAAAGACCTTACTTTTGGGCTTTATGAAGCAGCAAGATATATTACCTTTCATCATAAATTGGAGAAATAATGTTTCTGGCAAACCCTGAATATATAATCTTACTT
>JAZKZM010000140.1:0-5865 GCA_045612685.1 Elusimicrobiaceae bacterium | reverse complement strand
CCATTTCCCGTTAAGATTAAAAAAAATGGGACTTAAAAATAAAACAATTCTTTTATTAACCATTACCATAAGCACTCTTTTAAGTCTTACGGCTTATTTTATAACAACAACAACAGATGTAAACACAGCTTTTTTAACTTATTTAATAGTTCTTGCCGGTTTTGTCGGTTTTGGCATTTTTTTAAAAGTCAAGGTAAAAATGCCTTAACACTTGCATAAAAGCAAGACTAAAAGTTATACTAATTAATGGGTGTTTTTTATAATTATTAAGGAAATTTATGAAAGTTCTAATTTACGGCGGAAGTTTTGACCCTGTTCACAAAGGGCATTATTCAATTTTAAAAGAGGCTTGTTCATATTTAAAGCCGGATAAGGTGCATATATTTACGGCGTATCAATCGCCTTTTAAAAATAAATCACCGCGGCCTTTTGCCTTACGCAAACAAATGGCAAAGGAAGCCCTTTCTCCAATTTATCCAAATATAATTTTTGACGATTTTGAACAAGAACAAAAACGCATTGTTTATACTTATGAGACAATAAAACGCGTAAAAAAACTGTATCCAAATTGCCAAGTTTATTTACTTGTCGGAACAGATTGTTTAAACGATATACCACGGTGGAAAAATGCAGAATATATTTTCAAAAATTCCACTATAGTTGCAGCTATTAGAAAAGGCGTTAATTTTAGAACACAGGATTTTAAATATATTTTGCTTAAAGGTGATTTTCCTTTAATATCTTCAACAAATATCCGCCTTGCAATTATGTCAAACGGACTTTTGCCAAACAGTCTGCTTCCTTCAACTGAAAGAAGAATTGAAAAAGATTTAATGTATGGCCTTGACCTGCACAAATGGCTTGAAGAACATTTAAGACCGAAAAGATATTTACATGTTAAACTTGTAGCGCAGGCAAGTGTTGAACTCGGCCGCCTTTACAATGCCAATTTAGAAGATTGTGCACTTGCTGCTATTTTACACGACAGCGGCAAATCAATGTCAAACGAAGACCTTATAAACTATGCCATAAAAAATAATTTAAAAGTGCGCGATTTTAAAGATATTTGCCAATTTTCCCCTTCTTTATTACACTCTGAAGTTTCTTACCACATATCTAAAACGATATTTAAAGTGAAAAATACGGAAGTTTTAAATGCGGTGCGTCATCATACTTTAGGGCGTAAAAATATGAGTTTGCTTGAGCAAATTATTTTTATTTCAGATATGGCAAGCAAAGATAGAAAAATAAAAGATGCAAGAGTGGTTAAGCAAGCGGCTTTAACTTCCCTTCAGGCAGGTGTTTTTGCCGCAATGAAAGTTAAACTTGAGTGGACTATTGCAAATTCTAAATGGGTCGCACCGGCCGGTATAGAATTTTGGAACGAGTTATGCTTAAAAAACAATTAAAATTACGCCTTGTTTTATATCCCATTATTGCCATTTTTCTGTATGGCGTTTTTGCTTATTTTTTTACTCCGCGACTTCAACTTTTAACCAATAATACAGATACTTCTATAAATATTTTAGTTTTAACTAAAGAACCGCTTTTTATTTCTTATAATCCCAAATTAAATAAGGCCGTTGTAAACAATTTAAATATCTCAAAAAAAGATTTGGAAAATAATAAGTTTTTAAGTAAACCGCCTTTTGATAAAAAAGATTATTTTATTATTACACCAAAACAGCAAGACCGCGCTTTATTTTGGCAAAAATTTAAAAATAATTTATATCTTTGGTCTTATAAGCCTTATATTATACTTATTTATTTTTATGATTATGCCTATTTAAGATTTCACAAACAAACAGATATAAATTTGGCAACTTTTACTATATTTTCTTGGAAGTTAAGCTCTATGACACCGGCAGATTTTATTTTAAAAAATTATGAAAAGCCAAAAAATAAAAAAGATAAAGCAAAAGATATTCAAAATATAACTTTAGGAAAAGATATTTCAAAAGAAAAACAGGAAGATAAAATTTTGGTAATAGAGATTTTTAACGCAACGGACCAAAAAGGCCTTGCCGCCAACTTAACAAATTATTTAAGAGATTTGAATAATAAAGGCGTCTTAAAAGTTGATGTAATTGATTATAAAAGTTATCCCGTTATGCTGGATGAAACCCAGGTTATTGATACTGCCGGGCGTATGGAAAGTTTAAAAGAACTCCTCTTAAAAATCGGTCTGGATACCAAAGAAATTAATACTTCAAGCGATAAAAGCCCGATATCGGAAGCCAAAATTATTCTTGGAAAAGATTTTATTATGCCGAAATAAATGATAAACTTGTATAGAGGTGCAAAAATATGGAAAAAAAAGAAATTAAAAACTTTGTAATAAAAAGCGCGCGCTTAATTGATGATAAAAAAGGCGACGAAATAAAGGTCTATGATTTAAAAGGACTTTCTTCTTTATGCGATTATGTGATAATTGCTACGGCAACTTCTGCCCCGCATTTAGAAGCTATTGAAGAAGAAGTTTCCACAAAATTAAAAGAATTTGCTTTATATAAAACTAACCGCGACGGCTCACAAAGCACTAATTGGCGCGTTAGCGATTACGGCGGTTTTATGTTGCACCTTATGACTGAAGAAGCAAGAGCATTTTATGCTTTAGATAAAATTTTCAGTTTTGCAAAAGAACTTGCCTGGCAAGAAAAAGCACCGGCAAAAGCAAAATTTGCTAAAAAAACAAAAGCTGTTAAAAAGACAAAAACAACCGCTAAAAAAACCACAAAAAAAGCAGTCAAAAAAACAACAAAAAAAGTTGTTAAAAAAGCGGTAAAAAAAGCTGCCCAAAAAACAACTAAAAAAACTGCAAAAAAATCTACTAAAAAAGGAACTAAATAATGTTAGCTAAATTAAAGTTTAAAATTGAAAATGTATTATTTAAAGATAAAAACTTTGTTGAATTTGAAAATCTGCCAAGAATTGAGTTCTCAGAGCCGCCTGCCCACATTGACGCCGATTTATCAAGCACTTGGGCTTTAAGCGCAGCAAAAGTCATAAGAAAGGCCCCTTTAGATATTGCAAAAAAAGCCGCTAAAGTTATAGAAGAATTAGAAGAAGTCCAATCTGCTACTATAACTGCACCCGGTTTCATCAATATTAAACTTAAAGATTCCTATTTAGTCCAAGCAGCAAGAGACAGAAGATTAAAAAACAGAGATATTAATCCTAATGAAATTTCAAAGGAAAAGATTTTAATAGAATTTGTTTCCGCTAACCCTACAGGGCCTTTACATGTAGCAAGCGGGCGCGGCGCAAGCCTTGGCGATAGTTTAGTCAGAATACACCGCGCTATAGGTATTACCTGTGATGCAGAGTATTATATAAATGATGCCGGCAATCAGGCTGAACTTTTAGGTCTTTCTTTACAGGCACGCGCCCAAGGCAAAGAACCTCCCGAAAACGGCTATCACGGTGAATATTTAATTGAACTTGCAAAAAAAATTCCGCAAGGTTTACCCGTTGAAGAATACGGCCGTTTTGCTATGGAAGAACTTATCAAAACCCAGCAGGAAGTTATGAAAAATTTCGGTGTTGAGTTTACTAATTGGTTTAGGGAAAGTTCTTTACATAAAGAAAATGCCATTAACAAAACTTTAGATTATTTAAAAGAAAACAATTTGGTTTATGAAAAAGACGGCGCTTTGTGGTTTGGAACAACAAAAGATAATGATGATAAAGACAGAGTGCTTGTCCGCGCTGACGGCAGACCAACTTATTTCTTAGCAGATATTGCCTATCACAAAAACAAATTTGACAGAGGTTATACCCACTTAATTGATATTTTAGGGGCAGACCACCACGGTTATGTACCGCGTATGAAAGCTGCTATAAAACACTTAGGTAAAGAAGAAGATTCTTTTGTTGCCGTTATACACCAGCTTGTGCACTTAATTGAAAACGGCGAAAAAGTGAAAATGTCAAAAAGAGCCGGCACTTTTATAACTTTAAGAGAGTTAACCGAAGATGTCGGCAAAGATGCTTGCCGTTTCTTTTTTGCAAGCAGAACCCCAAATGCCCACTTAAATTTTGATTTAAGTTTAGCTAAAAAACGCACTAATGAAAACCCTGTTTTCTATGTACAATATGTTCACGCAAGGGTTTGTTCTATCTTCAAAGCCGCTAAGGAAGCCGGCATTGAACCAACCAATATAACGGATTTTGAAAATCTTGCCCCGCAGGAAAGGGCGCTTTTAAGCAAAATGCTTTGGTTTAAAAAAGTATTACTTACCTGTATAAAAGATTTAAGCCCGCACCACTTAACAACTTACTTGACGGAACTTGCAGGTCTTTATCACTCCTTCTATGATGCTTGCCGCGTTATTGATAAAGATAATCCGCGTTTAAGCGCCTCAAGATTGTTTACTTGCCAACTCGTTAAAGAAAGAATAGCAAAAGGCCTTGAACTTATCGGTGTAAGCGCACCGACTGAAATGTAGTTTTTTAAAATAAAGGAGAGTTATTATGAAAAAGCACTTACTTTTAGTTTTAAGTGTGCTTTGGTGCGCTATTTCTATTAATGCACAAAGCACTATTAATACAGCAGAAAAATCTTTTAACGAAGGTTTATACAAACAAGCTATAGAACAATATAAACCTTTTTTAAATTCCAAAAAAGAACAGGAAAAATACGAAGCTCAACTAAAAACAATCATTGCCTATTATAATTTATACAAATATGATAAGGCCCTTGAAACAATTTATTCTTTCCCCCTTCCTAAAGATAATCTTTTTAAGACAAGATATTATTTACTAAAAGCACAATTATTAGAAAGAACTCTTTATAATTATCAAAGCCCTGATTTAGTTGAAAGCACCAATGACCCGACAAAATGGACTACCGCCCAAAAACAAAAAGAAATAAAAAATATTTATCAAAAACTTTGGGATATGAGAAAAGATTTAATTTTAATACCCGCCGAGCAGGAAAAACCTTATTTAACCTTAAATAGATATTCAAATATTAATACCGAACTTACCCCCACCGTCTATGATTACCTTATTAATGATTGGCAAAATTATAATATTGAAAACCAAACAAAACTTTATGAAGAAAGCTATAAACTTGAAGGTTCTTTAAGAAATACCGTCAGAGAACTTTATAAAATAAAAAGAATAATGCTTTTTAAAAATAAAGATAATCAAATGGAAATGGCAAAATGCTTTGATTATATTTCCAACTATGGTAATATTTGCAATCTTAATGAAGTAAAGCCCTATTTATTTAAAGCGCAGCATCCCCTTGTAAAAGCAAAAGCTCTTTTAGAAAGTGCAGAAATTTTAGAAGAAAACAATGAAGAATTTTTGGCTTATGAAAGATTAAATGTTTGCTTAAATACATCAAAAAATTATTTTACCCAAAATTGTAAATATACACAGGAAAACATAACAAGATCTTTCTTTTACTTAACCGAAAATTTACCTCAAGATATCGCCCCGAGTAAAGATTATAGTTTATCTTATAAAGTTGCCAATATTGAAACTATCAAAGGATATATTTATAAATTAGACACCCAAAATTTATATAAAAACGGCTATTATGTAAATGAAAATTTAAGAAAAACTTTAATGCAATCAACCCCTATTAAAACTTTTTCTTTTAAGCCGGCTTATACAAAAAAATATCAAAAATTAGAATCTAAAACAAATCTTCCCGCACTTGAAAAAGGTTTTTATTATGTTATTTTGGCAGATGCTTCAAAAGAAAAAAATTATTTTAAGGAAAATTTATTTTCCACTATTATAAACGCAACGGATTTAGCCCTTATTCAAACTTCTTACAATACAACAAACAATCTTTATAAGTTAGAAAATAAAGGCGCTTACGCCCAATTTTATGCTTTAAATGCCAAAACA
>JAZKZM010000139.1:0-14985 GCA_045612685.1 Elusimicrobiaceae bacterium | reverse complement strand
TTGGCCCCCGACTTTACCGCCGCCAACGACCTTTACATTAACATCATAAGCTTTTTCAGCTTTGAGTTCGGTAAGGGGCTCCATAACCGTATCTTGGTATCTGGGGCAACCGCGGAAATAATCATTAAGCGGTTTTTGGTTAATTGTAATTTTTCCGGCACCTTTAATAACTTCTGCTTGTGCAACAGAGGTTTTTCTTCTACCGGTTGTTATTTTAGTTTCTGCCATAAATCCACCTTATTTTGTAAACCTTTCTGCAAAAGAATGTTCTTCGTTTGCAAAGACTCTAAGTCTTTTCATTCTTCTAGCGCGCAACTTGTTATCATCAAGCATGCGGTAAACTGCCTTTTCAATGACTTTTGTCGGATCTTTAGCCATTAACATTTCAAAAGTAGTTTCTTTTCCGCCTTTTGCATAACCGGAGTGAGAGAAATAAACTTTTTCCGTTGCTTTATTGCCGCTAACTTTGATTTTAGAGGCATTTGTTACCACAACAAAATCACCGCAATCAATATTGGGTGTCCAGGTGGGTTTGTGTTTACCCATTAAGTAAACTGCAAGTTGAGTTGCAAGTCTGCCTAAGGTTTTGCCATTGGCATCAATATGGTGCCATTTTCTTGTTGCTTCAACTTCCTTTACGGAAGGTAAATATGTTTTTGTCATTAATTTTTCTCTTACTTTTATAGGATTGACTCGGGTCCTATTTCAGTATAATTTGCGCTACCACTGCGCTGATATTTAAGGAATGGTTGGGATAGGATTCGAACCTATGTAGGGCACGCCCGACGGTTTTACAGACCGTTGCTTTTGACCACTCAGCCACCCAACCGTTCCAAAAAATTTTTAAAGAGCAGAAAACTCTAGCGGCACTTTTCTGCGCCGTGCAGTTTTATTTGCTTTTAAATATTATAACAAAATTATAAAACTTTAGCAATATTAAAATAAAAAACTTAAATTAATTATTAATATCGGCGCCGTAATCAAGCAATAATTTTATAATTTCAGTATCTTTTTTTTCAGAAGCTGTTAAAATAGCTGTTAAGCCATATTCATTTTTTGCATTAATATCAGCACCGGCATTAAGTAAAAGTTTTATGATATCATTATGGCCCCTTTCCGCGGATTTTATTAGAGCAGTTGAACCGAATTCATCTTTAGCGTTTACATCAACATTTGCATCAATTAAGGCTTTAACGATTTTGCCATAACCTTTTTCTGCTGCTTGCATAAGGGCACTCATACCATATTCATTTTGTGCATTTACATCAGCACCTTTTTCAATTAAAAGTTTAACAGCATCATCCCAGCCGTATTGCACTGCATAAATAAGGGCAGTATTTTTGCTTTCACCTCTAGTGTTTATATTTGCACCGGCATCAAGCAAAAGTCGTATAGTTTCAATTTTTTTTGTCGGTATTGCTGCAATAAGGGCAGTATTTTTTGATAAATTTTTTCTATTAACATTAGCACCGGCTTCAATTAAAAATTTAACAATTTCTGTTTGTCCGCTTTTTGCATTAGAAATAAGTGGCGTTTCATTTAACTCTTTTGTTGTAATATTTGGATCAGCACCGGCATCTAAAAGAATTTTTACTATTTCCGGATTTGTTGCTTGTGAAAGTGCTGTATGGTTATAATCTTGTTGTGCATTTACATCAGCACCTTTTTCAATTAGCATTTTAACAATTTCCACAGAACCTTTTTGAGATGCTTTCATAAGGGCTGTATCATTTTCTTTTCCTTTTTGATTGACATTAGCACCGTTTTCAAGCAACATTTTAACGATTTCCGTTCGTCCGTATTGTGCGGCATAAATAAGGGCAGTATCACCATAATTATCTTTTATGTTAACAGCGGCCTTTGCATTCAATAAGAGTTTGACAATATCCGGCAAATCATATTGTATGGCATAGACAAGAGCAGTAGCGCCGCTGTCATCTTGATTATTTACATTGGTTTCTTTTTCAATAAGATCTTTTACTTCTTGTAAATTATTATTTTGCACTGCTTTTATTAATCTTAAAGGATCTTCTCGCGATTCCATTCTGCGAAAGCCGCCCCCCATATAAAATGGCATATTATCTTCTTCTTCCATCATAGACGAGTATGGTTGATATGAATCCCCATTTCTTTCCATATGTCTATTGCGTTCAAAAGAAGCCTTGCCTTTTGAAGAATTATCGCAGGCAGTTATTGTCAGTAAACAAATAAATATTATCATTAAAAGTTTTTTCATAATTTAACTCCTAATGTATATGATAGCAAAAAAATATGAAAATTATTTTATAAACTTTTTATAAGGTTTATTAAATCTTGCCAAGTGGCATTTTGTATGCCGCCTTGCGCAAAATCAGGTCTGCCGCCGCCTCTGCCGTTTAAAGCGGAAGAAACTTGTTTTACCAAGTCGCCTGCTTTAAGCCCGCCTTCAAAACTCTTAACGACGAATGAGCGTTTTGTATCATCGCCACTTACAACTAAAACCGCGCAATCTTTATTTTTATCTGCAAGATTATCTGCAAGGGTTCTAAGTTCTTTTACAGGTGTCCCTTTTGCATCAAAAACAACAAGTTTTGCGCCGTCTTTTAAGGTAAACTTTTCAATATTATCTGTTGCTTCTTGCGAGGCAAGTTTCTGCCTTAAAGTAAGAACTTCTTTTCTCAGTTCTTTTTCGGCTTTAAGTAAAATGGAAACTCTATTGTCAATTTCTTCAACGGAAGTATTTAAGCGTAAAGAAACTGCCTTCGCGGCGTTTGCCATACTCTTTAAAACTTCAATAGCGCTTAAACCGCCAACGCCTTCAATACGGCGAACTCCGTTAGAAACCGCGCTGTCTTTTAACACGCGTATTACCATAATATCGCCGGTATTTTTAACATGCGTTCCGCCGCAAAGTTCCAAAGAAGCTCTATCCATAGGATTTTTAAAACCTTCTTTTGAAATTAAAACAAAGCGCGCGGGGTCGGCGTAAGTTTCGCCAAGTAAAGTTGTTGCGCCAAGTTCACTAGCATCACTTAAAGGGCGAACTTGCGTTTCAACTTTTAATCTTTGCAAAATCAAATTGTTTGCTTCGGAAATAACCGCAATAAGTTTTGATTGTTGCGGCGCGGCAGATAAAGTATAGTCAAAGCGGAAGCGTTCGCTATCAACATAAGAACCCGCTTGTCTAACTTGCTCGCCGAAAATCTTTTTTAAAGCAGCGTTTATCAAGTGCACTGAAGTATGGTTTGCAGCAGTTTTTGCTCTGGTTAATTCATCAACTTGCAAAAACACTTTTTCGCCAACTTCAATTTTGCCTTTAATAAGAGCAATTTTGTGTAAGAAAATTCTTTCAAGCGGTTTTTGTGTATCGGTAATTCTGGCAACGGCTTCATTATTCTTATAAATAAGGCCGATATCGCCAACCTGCCCGCCGCTTTCGGCATAGAAAGGTGTTTTATCAAAAACTGCATAACCTTCTTTATCTAAAGAATCAACTTCTTTAAAATCTTTATTAAGCAAAGCAATTATTTTTGCTTTTGAGGAAAGTTCTTCATAGCCCACAAAATTTGTGGCACCAAACATACCTTCAAGTTTTTGAATTGTGATAACTCTTTCTTTATCAAATTCACTTGCAAGTTTTTTGGAACTTTCTTTTGCTTTTTCCTGCGCTTTATAAAAACCTTCTTCGTCAACTTTAATATTTTTTTCAGCCAAGATTTCTTTTGTTAACTCAAAAGGGTAGCCGTAAGTTTCATAAAGATAAAAGGCTTCTTCGCCGGAAATTTCTTTTGGATTATCTTTTAAAAGTTCGGCAAGGCGCTGTTCTCCTTCGGTCAAAGTGCGGTAAAACGCTGCGCCTTCTGCTTTTAAAGTATTAGAAATATGTAAAATAGAATTTTGTAATTCCGGATATTGTTTATAATACATTTCAACAACTGTCGGCACAAGTTCCCACATAAACGGGCTTGTTCTGCCGGCAAGACGGCCGTAGCGGGCGGCTCTTCTTATAATACGTCTTAAAATATATCCGCGCCCTTCGTTTGAGGGTAAAACGCCTTCTGCAATTAAGAAGCAAGAGCTTCTGATATGGTCGCAAACAATTCTTAAAATTGTTTGTTCTTCTTTTGTATTGCCTTCAATATGTAAAAGTTTTTTTGCGTGGGCAGCAATAGGGGTAAACAAATCGGTATCAAAAGGATTATCAACACCCTGCATAACCATACAAAGTCTTTCAAGACCCATACCGGTATCAATATTTTTTTGCGGCAACAATTCTAAAGTGCCGTCTTCAAGGCGGTTAAATTGGGTAAAAACAAGATTCCAAATTTCAACAAATCTGCCGCAATCACAAGCAATGCCGTTTTTAGCGCAATCGGGGCAGCCTTTATCTTCGCCGAAATCATAATAGATTTCAGAACAAGGACCGCAAGGCCCTGTTGGGCCCATAGTCCAAAAATTATCTTTTTCGTCAAATTCGTAAATTCTGTCTTTTGAAATTAATTTTGACCAAGCTTCGTATGCTTCTTCATCACGCGGGGCAATGCCGCCTTTATAAATACTCACATATAAGCGGTCTTTATCAATTTTAAGTTCATTAGTTAAAAAATCCCAAGCCCAAGCGATAGCTTCCTTCTTAAAGTAATCGCCGAAGGAAAAATTTCCCAACATTTCAAAAAATGTTAAATGCCTTTTTGTAAAACCGACATTATCAATATCGGTTGTGCGCACACATTTTTGGCAGGTTGTAGCGTTTTTTAAGTTTTTCTTTAAACCTAAAAAGTTTGCTTTAAATTGCACCATACCCGCAGAGGTAAAGAGCAAGGTCGGATCCCCGTGGGGAATAAGCGGGCTTGAGGGTAATATCGGAAGCCCGCGTTTTTTAAAATAATTTAAAAAAGTTTGTCTTACATCTTGGCTTTTCATAATATAAATTATATCATATATATAATGAAGCGTTTATTTGTTATAAATCCAAAGTCCGGTAAAAACAATAAAGCAAGCGAGCTTGAAAAAACTATTAACACACAATTTTATAATGCTGATATTGTTTTTACAAAAGCAGCAGGCCACGCAAAAAAACTTGCTGCAGATGCCGTTAAGCAAAATTACGATCAGGTAATTGTTGCCGGTGGGGATGGCACAATTAATGAAGCGGCTTCATCTTTAATTGGCACAAAAACAGCTTTGGGTGTTATAGCTTTTGGCAGCGGCAACGGCCTTGCGCGTGAAATCGGTTGTCCTATTGATAATTTACAAAAAGCCTGCAATAATATATATATGTCAAAACCTGTTTTATGCGATGCGGGCAAAGCAAACGGGGAATATTTTTTCAATGTTGCCGGTATTGGTTTTGAAGCAACAATCGCACACGCTTTTGCAAAAGTTAAAACACGCGGAATGTTGCCTTATTTTAAAATCGGTTTTGAACAGATATTTAAATACAAAGCACCTTTAGCGGAAGTTTGGGCAGATGATAAAAGTTTAATTTACTTAAATCCAATCACTTTAGTTTTTGCTAACGGCAAACAATACGGAAGCAATTTTAAGATCGCGCCAAAAGCAAGTTTAACCGACGGAAAACTTGATATGGTTTATGTCAAACAAAATCCTTTATGGAAACTTGTTCTTGGCTTGCCTAGTTTTTTTAAACCGGGCTTAAGTGCCTTTAAAATAACTCAAGAAAGGCAAATAAAAAAAGCGACAATAACCTGTCAAGGGAAATTCGTTTATCATCTTGACGGCGAACCAAGAGATGCAACCGATAAACTTGAAATTGAAGTCTTACCTAAAGCAATATATTTGCTTATCAGTTGACATCTCGTTATACAAATGATTTAATTAAAAAACAGGGGAAACCCTTTTTGGAGGAATTATGGAACTTAAAATCACAGCAAAAAATATAAAACTTACGGATGCTATTAAGAGTTATGCCGAATCAAGGGTTAACAGACTTGATAAATTTTTTAGTGAAGATGCTTGGGCTCAATTAGTTTTGAGCGTAGATAAAAAAATAAATCAAAAAGCAGAAATTACTATCCATGGTGCAAAAAAGAAACTCTCTTCAAAAGCAATCAAGCAAGATCTTTATAAAGCAATTGATGAAGCTGTTGCAAAAATTGAAATACAAATTAAAAAGAAAAAAGCAAAAGATGTAAAAGGTAAAAAAGGCTCAAAAAATATTAAGGAAGATTTATCTGCTTATTTCGGTAATGTTTATGCACCGCAAGCAGATGTAAAATTCTCCGTGATAAAACAAGTTGAAGTTCATCCCATGAACCCCGAAGATGCAGCTTATGAAATGGAAAGACTTGGTTATACCTTCTGGATGTTTATGGATGAAGATTCCAAACAAATCAATTTAATCTTCAAACGCCTTGACGGAACTTACGGTTTAATTCAACCTGTAAAAACCAAATAGGTAAATTATGTCAGAATTTGCCCGCACAACAACAATAGCAAATTTGCTTGAGGCTAAAGGCGAAGACCTTAGCCTCAAGCTGATGTGCGGCGAACGTTGGACAAAAAGGTCAGTTTCCAAACCGGGTATTAATAGACCCGGTCTTGCTCTTGACGGCCACTTGGAAAATTTCCGCGGAGATTTAATACAAATTATCGGCCGCGGGGAATATGCTTTCTGTCAAAAACAATCTTATGCAAGACTAAAAGCAAATTTCAAAAAAATGCTTCGCTCTGATAAAGTTCCTTGTGTTATCGTGACAGCCGGTATGCGTGTTTTACCTGGTATTAAAAAGGCTTGCGAAGAAGAAAATGTCCCTCTTTTAACAACAAGTATGGATACTGCCGCTTTTGTAGCGGAGTTGATAACTTATCTTGACAATTGCACTTCACCCAGAACGCACGTTCACGGTGTTTTAGTTAAAGTTTCTGGTCTTGGTGTTTTAATTACCGGGGATGCCGGTATAGGTAAAAGCGAATGCGCTTTGGAACTTATTAAACGCGGCCATATTTTAGTGGCAGATGATGTGGTAGAAGTTCAAAAAAGAAGGGGGAATGTTTTACTCGGTTTTTGCCCGCCGATGTTAAAACATTATATGGAAGTCAGAGGGCTTGGCATTATTGATGTTGAGTTATTATTTGGTATAGGTTCTTCCATTGACAGTGCGGAAATTGAAATGGAAGTCCATTTAGTTTCACCCACAGGTTCTATTGACCGCCTTGGTATAGAACAACAAAAAACAACTTTGCTTGGCACACAAATAAATGCTTTAACCATACCCGTTACCCCGGGCAGAAACTTGGCTGTTTTAATAGAGGTTGCGGCCCTTAATCAAAGATTAAAAAATCAAGGTATAATTTCCGCTAAAGAATTTAATAAAAAACTTCTTTCTAAAATGAAAAGCACTTCAAAGGATTATCAAGATGGAAGAAAATAAAAAAGACAGATTTTTTATAATTACCGGTATTTCCGGCGCGGGCAAAACACAGGCCTTAAAAATCTTCGGTGATTTTGGTTATTATTGTGTTGATAATTTGCCGCTTGCTTTGTTTAGGGAATTTATTAAATATATTAAAACAAAACCGGAAATAAAAGATATTGCCCTTGGTATTGATATAAGAGAAGGCGAAAATATTAAAATTCTTCCCAAAATATTACAGGAAGAAGTGGTAAAAGAAATGAACGCAAAACTTCTTTTCTTAGATGCTTCAAACCAAGTTTTGCTTAGAAGATTTTCCGAAACAAAACACCGCCATCCTTTACCGAATCAACTTTTAAGTGCTATTGAAGAAGAAAGAGAATTTTTAAAACCTATTCAAAAAATTGCCGATATTCATATTGATACTTCCAATTTAACTTTAGGCGAGCTAAAAGAAAAAATTTCCCAATCTTTAGAAGTTAAATCTTCAAAAGAAATGAGCATTTCCGTAGTATCTTTCGGTTTTAAAAACGGAATACCTTTGGAAGCAGATTTAGTTATTGATGTTCGTTTTTTAATAAACCCTTATTATGAACCTTCTTTAAGAAATAAAACCGGTCTTGATAAAGAAGTGCAAGATTATATAGAGCACTCGCCGGAATCTTTAGAATTTTTAAAAAAGATGACTGATATGATAAGTTATATGGTGCCTAAATATATTAAAGAAGGTAAATCTTATTTGACAATAGCTATCGGTTGCACCGGCGGCAAACACAGAAGCGTTTTTATGGCGCATAAACTTGCGCAAGTTCTTGCCGCGAAGAAATTTAAAGTATCGGAATTCCATAGAGATATCCAAATAGTAAAGAAGGAAGTATGGTAAAAATAATTTTAATTTCGCACGGCAATTTAGCACAGACTTTACTTGAAACCGCCGCTCAAATAGGTTCCTTTGATACTACAGGAATTGATACTTTTAGTGTCAGCGGAAAAGGTGATTTTGAAAGTTTACCTGAAAAATTGCTTAAAGCATTAGAGCCGGAAGGCACTTTAATTTTAGTTGATACTTTTGGCGGCTCGGCCTGTAATAGTGCAGTGCAAAACACTCAACATTTACAAAATGTAAAAGTGCTTTGCGGAGTAAATTTAAATATGCTGCTTGCGGCAATTAATAATAGAAATAAGATGGATTTAATAAGTTTAGCTACTAAAGTTTTAGAAGATGGTAAAAAATCATTAATAGATATTAGCGATAGGTTAAAGTAAAATGATTTGTTTTGTAAGAGTTGATAATCGCCTTATTCACGGGCAAGTTGTGCAAGCGTGGTTGCCGGAAATTAAACCGCAGAAAGTGCTTGTTATAAGCCAGCAGGCCGCAAAAAGTTCTTTAATGGTAAAGATGATGCGTATGGCCTTGCCTCAAGGTTATGAACTTGAAGTCGTTAATTCTAAAGAGGCCGCTTCTTCTCTAAAAAAAGATGAAGCAAAAAAAGTTTTTGTGCTGGTGGAAGATTTAAATCAACTTTTAGAACTTGTCGAACAAAATATTACTTTAGAAAAAGTAAATATCGGCAATACAAAATATGAAGATGGCAAAAAGGAATTTAGTGCCGGAGTATATCTTGATAAGAAAGATTTAACTATTATTGCAAACTTGCAAAAAAAGAATACTTGTTTCGGTATTAAAACTTTACCCTCTTCCTTGGAGGCCAAAATAAATGCTTGAACTTGTAATTGCTTGTGCTGCACTTGCTTTGCTTGAAATGGATACAACATATTTAGGACAGTTTTTATTTTCAAGACCAGCCTGCACGGGTGCTATTATGGGTTATCTTTGCGGTGATTTCTTTTTAGGTTTACAATTAGGGGTTTTTACCGAATTGTTATTTATAGATTTTGTGCCGGTAGGCGGTTTTGTTCCGCCGAGCGGGGCTATATGTGCCGGTCTTGGCACTATTTTATCAATTTATTTTAATATGGATATTTATTTTTCTTTTTTCATAGGTTTAGTTTTATCTTTGCAGTTTGCTTTTGTGGAAAAAGCTTTAAGGAGATACCGTTCAAAAATTTTACCTACGATAGAAAAACGCCTTGTGGAAGGTTCTTTAACACCACTTAGTTTGATTGTGCAGAGTTTTCTTGTAGAATATATGGCCGTATTTATTTTTGTATTGATTATGGTAACTTTACTTGGCCCGACTTTTTGTTATGTAGATGAGCATATCCCGCAAAGTTTGCATATTGCTTTTAAATTTTCTTATTTTCTTGTGCCTTGGATTGGTCTTTCAATGTTATTTATTTCTTTCAGCACAAAACCGAAGGTGGAATAATGAAAATAAATTTCTTTAAAATATTTTTAAGAACCTTTCTTTTACAGATATTTTGGAATTACAGAAAAATGCAAAATATCGGCAGATTGTTTATTGTTTTGCCTATTTTAAAAAATCTTTATAAAGATGATTCCGATAAATTAAAAAGGGCAATACAGCGCAACTTAGATACTTTTAATAGTAATCCCGTTATGGCTTCTTATAGTTTAGGTGCTATTATAAAACAGGAAGAAAAAATAGCCGCAACAGAGCCTATCAAATTATTCAATGAAGAAAGGGAACTTCGCGTGATATCAGTTAGCACATCTAATGCGGCAGCTTCTATTGGTGATAGACTTTTTTGGGCTACTTTAAAGCCTTTTTCTTTACTTATGTTAATTATCACGCTTTATACTATGCAGGTTTACACTTTTAAAAATTTAGATACTCCTACGGAAAGAATTTTTGCGGCTGTCGGTGCAATAATATTTTCCTTATTTATTTATAATATCCCTGCTTTGATGGCGCGCTATAAAGGTTTGAAAGACAGTTATAACGGGACAGAAGATGATTTCTTTGGTTTAATAAAAATAAATTGGAACAGAATTATTTATTCTTTAAAAACTACAGGGCAAATTTTAACTTTCGGAGTTTTTGTTTTTAGTTTATATATAAATTTCGCCGGAGAAGGTCTTAGTGCGGATTTGCTTACAAGAACGGCTTTGCTTGTTTCTTTTTTGGTATTGAGTATTTGGACAAGAAAATTAAATATTCCCAATATTTATCTTTATATCGCGGCGACGATTATTTTCTGTGTTGCTTCATTTATGAGTTAAAAGAGGTTTTTAGTGATACAAGAACAAATAAAAATAAAAAATAAACTTGGCATACATGCCCGCCCCGCAACTTTACTTGCCCAAGAAGCCGGCAAGTTTAAAAGTGAAATTTTTATTGCCAAAGATGGTATAGAAGTTAATGCCAAAAGTATTATGGGTATTATGATGATTGCGGCAGAGCAAGGCTCTGTTCTTGTTCTTACAATCAAAGGCGACGACGAAAAAGAAGCCGCAGTTGCCCTAAAAAATATTTTTAATAAAATTTTTGAGGAAGAATGATTACATTAAAAGGTATTCCGGCCAGTCCGGGCATTGCTATAGGTCCTGCTTATATCGTAAGCAGCGAAGGCACTAATTTTGAAAAAAAGAAAATCCCCGCAACAAATATTGAGTGGGAAGTCAGACGCTATCAGGAGGCCTTGCGCTTAACTTATGACGATTTAACAAAAACACAATCTAATGCGCAAGAACTTTTCGGTAAAAATTTTGCAAAATTGATGGCTGCCCACAAACTCATTTTGCAAGATCCTTTGCTTGTTCAAGGCGTTATAGAAAAAATAAGAAAAGAACAAATCAATGCCGAATACGCCCTTTATTTAGTCGTTCAGGAAGTCAACTCTACTTTTGAAAAAATAAAAGATGAATTTTTTAGAGAAAGAAAATTTGATATTGCCGATGTTTCAAAAAGATTATATGACCACTTGGCAAATAAGCAACAAAACACTTTTGCTTCTATTAAAGAGCCTTCCGTTGTTATCGCGCACAATTTATTTCCGTCTGATACCATACATTTAAAAAGAAAAAGCGTTCTTGGCTTTGCAACTGATCTAGGCGGCAAAACAAGCCACACTGCCTTGCTTGCGCAAACAATGCAAATGCCAGCGGTTGTCGGTTTAAGCCAGGCAACAGCGCAAATTAAAAACGGCGATTTAATTATTATTGACGGGCAAGAAGGTATGCTAATTGTTAATCCCACGACCGAACTTATTGCCCTTTACACTAAAAGAAAAAGCCAACTTGAAAAAGAAGAAAAGTCTTTAAAAAATATCAGCGATTTGCCTAATGAAACTTTAGACGGGCACAAAATTAATCTTTATGTAAACTATGACCCAAGACGCGATTTTAAAGAACTTGACACTTTCCGTTCTGACGGGCTTGGTCTTTTAAGAACAGAATTTTTATATATGGATAGGGCTTTGCCGCCGACTTTTGAAGAACAGGTTTCCATTTATAAAAAAGCAGCCCAGCGTTTTGATACAAGGCCTTTTACTATCCGCCTTGCTGACCTTGGCGGTGATAAAATTGCCCAATTTAAACTTGCCCCGCACGAGCAGGAAGCAAACCCCTTTATGGGTTGCCGCGGTATAAGATTATTCTTAAAATATCCCGCTTTAATGAGCACCCAAATCAGAGCCATTATCAAAACTGCTTCTTTAGTTCCGGCAAAAGTTAAAATTATGGCACCTATGATTTCCTGCGCCCAAGAAGTTATTGAAGTTAAAAAAGTTTTTGAGCAGACTTTAAAAGAAATGCAGGCCGAAAATATTTGCCCGCAAAATAAAATTGATTTCGGTATTATGGTGGAAGTGCCCAGTATCGCTTTAACTTTGGATAGCGTTATAAATAAAATTGATTTTGCATCTATTGGCACAAATGACTTAATACAATACCTTATTGCCGTAGATAGAGGTAATCAGGAAGTAGCCGACCTTTATGACCCTTACCACCCGGCAGTTTTAAGAATGATAAATACAATTATCCAAACCTGCCGCGAGAAAAATGTGGAAGTCAGCGTCTGCGGTGAAATGGCTTCCGATCCGGAACTTATTGCCTTTTTAATCGGGCTTGGTATTGATAGTTTATCTATCTCTACCAGAATGTTCCTGAGAATAAAAAATACTTTGAGGAATTTAAACTTTGAAGATTGTTCTAATTTAGCGCAAGCAGCTATACTTATGGGCAGTTCTGACGAGATACGCAAATTAAATGAAAAACATTCGTAATTTTTCCATCGTGGCGCATATTGACCACGGCAAGACAACCCTTTCAGATAGAATTTTAGAAGATACCGGCACTATTCCAAAGCGCAAAATGCACGCGCAACTTTTGGACGGTATGGACCTTGAACGCGAGCGCGGTATTACAATTAAAGCAAAAGCGGTCCGCATAAAATATAAAGATTATATTTTAAATTTAATTGATACTCCGGGTCATGTAGATTTTTCTTATGAAGTTGCAAGAAGTTTGCGCGCTTGCGAAGGTGTTTTGCTCTTAGTTGATGCTTCCCAAGGGGTTGAAGCGCAAACCGTTGCGCACGCTCATTTAGCGCAAAGTTTAGGGCTTAAAATTATCCCTGTAATAAATAAAGTTGACCTTAGCCAAAGTGATGCCGATATTGCAGAAGAACAACTTTGGGAAGTTTTAAAAGACCCGATTTCCGCCCAGAGAGTAAGCGCAAAAACAGGCCTTGGTATTGAAGACCTTTTAGAAAGAATAGTCAAAGATATTCCCGCCCCCGAAGGCAAAAAAGAAGCTCCTGCCCGCGCCCTTGTTTTTGATTCTTTTTATGACCCATTTAGAGGTGTTGTTTTATATGTCCGTATGGTTGACGGCGTTTTGAAAGCGGGCCAAACTTTAAAATTAATGGCTTCCGGCTTTACTTCTAAAATTGAAGAAGTCGGCTTTTTAACACCTAAAGCGCAAAAAAACCAGCAAATTGAAGCAGGCGAAGTGGGGTATGTAGTTGCCGGTATCAAAGATATACACCAAGTGCAAGTTGGCGATACTATTACCACTTTAGATAATCCGGCTGACAGCGCTTTAAAAGGCTACACCGAAACAAAACCGGTAGTTTTTGCAAGTATTTTCCCTGTTGAATCAACCGAATATCCTTTGCTTAGAACCGCGCTTGAAAAATTAAATTTATCAGATTCTTCTTTCAGTTATCAAAGCGAAACATCTAAGGCGCTTGGCTTTGGTTTCCGTCTTGGTTTTATGGGCCTTTTGCATATTGAAATTGTTAAAGAACGCCTTGAGCGCGAATTCAATTTATCTTTAATTGCCACAAGTCCAAACGTTATTTATCAGGTAAAATTTACACCGCGCAAAACTCACCCGCAAGAATTAAGCGCCCTTGCTGATGCCGGCAATGGTTATAAATGGATAGATAATCCGGCAAACTTCCCGCCTTACGGCGATATTATTGATATTAAAGAGCCGACGATAAAAATTAAAATTGTCTGCCCTATTGCTTATATGGACGGCGTTATGACACTTTTAAAAGAAAAGCGCGGCACCTTTATCAGTATGGAGCAACTTTCAAGCCAGAGAGTTGTTATCAATTACTATATGCCAATGGCTGAAATGGTTATAGATTTTTATAATAAATTAAAGTCCGTTTCCAAAGGTTATGCCTCTTTTGATTATGAAATTGACGAATACCGCAGCGCTGATGTTGTATTAATGGAAATTTTAATACACGGCAGCCCTGTTGATGCTTTAAGCGTTATTACCCACAAAGATAAAGCCGTTTCGCGCGGCCGCCTTTTGTGCGAAAAGTTAAAAGAGTTAATAGGCCGTCAGCAATTTGAAGTGGCCGTTCAGGCAAGAGTTAATGGCAAAATTATAGCGCGCGAAACTATTCCTGCCTATCGTAAAGATGTTATTGCCAAATGCTATGGCGGCGATATTACCCGCAAACGCAAACTTCTTGAAAAACAAAAAGAAGGTAAAAAGCGTATGAAGAGTATTGGGAATGTTAATATTCCTCAAGAAGCCTTCATCGCAATGTTGAAGATAGAAGAATAGTTTTTGCGGCATCTTTTGCGTTTATAGTGCGTTATTCCTCGCTCATATATACGGGGCTGCCGCCCCCTCGTGATATACTTCGCTCGGCAAGCCTTCTCTAAACGCAAAATCTACCGCAAAAACCTCGTGCTTTGCTTTGGCAAATTTGAACCGCGCCTAAAAAATCCTTGCAAAAACAATATGCTCTGTTAAATTCTATTTAAACGCAAAATCTACCGCAAAAAACTCGTGCTTTGGAATTTAAATTTAATAGTAATAAGAGTAAAATGTTCCACCGTCATAAACATAAGAGTTTGAAGTTTCTTGGCGGCACGCTTTTTGGCAAGCATTACATGTTTTCATAGCAAGGCATTCATAAGGTTGTAAAATAATATATTTATAATAAAAAGACATATTTTCATCTTTTGTGGTACAACGGATTCTTTCTTGTGAGGCTGCTGCTTGAAGACTGCAAAAGCCACCGTCATTAAAATAGATAAGGGATCCTGTTTCATTTTTTATATCGGGTAAAGAAATATCTAAATCACTAATCTTCTCAGGGGCTGATCCGTTAGCTAAAATATATACATTTACAGCTTCTGCTAAAGCTTTTGTTTTTGCTTTTAAAGTGGAAAGGTCAGATTTTGCAACTGCCACTTGATACTGTGGCAAAGCAATAGCTGCCAAAATGCCGATAAT
>JAZKZM010000138.1:0-4033 GCA_045612685.1 Elusimicrobiaceae bacterium | reverse complement strand
TATAATGCGTTTTATTTTTATTTTTGTGGGTGTGCAGCTGATAACTAAATTTAATTTTATGATTTATCTTTTCGGCGCATTTCTTATATGGACTGCTATTAAAATGTTTATTCATAAAGAAGAAGAAAATAAAGATTTAAGCAAAATGCCGCTACTTAAATTTGCCAAAAAATTTATTCCTTTTAAAGATGATTACCACGGCGATAATTTTTTTGCCAAAATAGACGGCAAACTTTTTGCAACCCCGCTGTTTGCCTGCGTTTTTGTTATTGAGGGTAGCGACCTTATTTTTGCGCTTGACTCTATACCGGCGGTTTTATCAATCACGCAAGATACTTTTATTGTTTATACCTCTAATATCTTTGCAATTATAGGGCTGCGCTCTTTATACTTTTTACTTTCCGGCATGGCGAGCAAATTTGAATATTTAAAATACGGCATTGCTTTGATTTTAGGATTCGTCGGGTTAAAAATGGTGCTTTCTAGCGTGGTGCATTTGCCTATATGGCTATCGCTTTTAGTAATAGCCGGCATACTTGCAAGCACGATTTTAATTTCCCTACACTTGCAAAAACATAAAAAAATTTGATATGCTTTTTAATACGATATATAGCAAACTCGGGGGCGACTAGTTTTGACAGATAACTCTGAGGCTTGCTTGCAGGTAGCGGTTGGCCAGGCCGCTTAAAATAGGGCCACAACAATAGTTGGCAACAACTACAACAATAACGTTTGGGCTACTGCCTAAACCCGAAGCTTTTGTATTGACGGGGTGCAAAAGCAATCGGTCAAGAAATCCGTCTGCTGCAGGAAAGGTTAGTTTGGCCTAATTCTGCTTAAGATAAATCAAACAAGTAAAGCAGCAGCAGCCTTGGGCACGCGGCTTTACTACAAAGCCAAGGCTAAACCTGTAGTAAGTAAGTTATAAGGTTGTTTGGACGCGGGTGCGAATCCCGCCGCCTCCACTTTATTTTAAACAGATAAGGAGTTTTATTTTATGGCAGATATTCATTTTGGAACAGACGGATGGCGCGGAATTATCGCGTGGGATTTTACTTTTGAAAATGTTAGAGCAATGGCGCAAGCCTTGGCAGATTTTATAAATGTAAATATGCCCTCTAATATGGAAGATAAAACAAATCTCGTGGCAGTCGGCTATGACAGAAGATTTTTATCTGAAAAATTTGCCGCAGATATCGCAAGCATTTTAAAATTAAATAAACTTGATGTTATCCTTTTAGATGAACCCGTGCCAAGCCCTTTAATGAGTGTTTTAAGTGCAAATAAAGTGTGGATTTCCATAATGGTAACTGCCAGCCATAATGCGCCCCATTATAACGGCATAAAAATAAAACTTGAAGGCGCGCCGATGTCTTCTAAATTTACAAAAGAAATTGAAGAACTTGTCTATCAAAAACCCCCTATGTATATACCGGGCCACAATGTTACCCCGACAAAGGGCTTACAAAAAAATTATTTCAAATATGTTTCTTCAAAAGTAAATTTAAAAAAGATTGCAACGCTTAAAGGCAAAATTGCCGTTGATTATATGCACGGCAGCGCAAGCACTTATCTTGAACAAATTTTAGGTGATAAAAAAGTTATCGCTTTAAGAAGCGAAGTTGACCCGACTTTCGGCGGTATTGCTCCTGAACCAAAGGAAAGCAATTTAACTGATTTAAAGAAACTCGTGGTAAGCAAAAAATGCTTAATGGGTGTTGCCTTTGACGGCGACGGCGATAGAATTGCCTTTATTGATGAAAAAGGCAAATATATCAGCCCTTGTTTAATTTCCGCTGTGGCTTTAGATTATTTAGTTAAACATAAAAAATTAAAAGGCAGTGTGGTGCAAAGTGTTTCTATGGGCTATTTAACCCAAAGAATTGCCGAAAAACACGGCCTTAATTTTGAAGAAGTGCCCGTCGGTTTTAAAAATATAGCAGAAAAAACCGCATTTGAAGATATTGCTTTTGGTGCGGAAGAATCGGGCGGATATTTCTTTAAAGGTCTTTTACCTGAAAGGGATGCCATAACTTTTGCCCTTTTCATTTTGGAAATTATGGCAAATACCAAAAAATCTTTAAGTGAGCTTTGCCAAGAAGTTCAAAAAGAATATGGCGCAAGCGTGTTTTTAAGAAGAGATTTTGAGTTAACAAAAGAACTTGATAAAACAAGTTTTAACGAAAAATTTAAAAAGAAATTACCTAAAAAAATCTTAAACCTTTACAGCGTGAAAAATATTTCTATGACTGACGGAATAAAACTTACGCTTGATAATGGAGAGTGGGTTTTAATCCGCCCTTCCGGCACGGAGCCTAAACTTAGAATTTACGCTGAAACCCCCTCTAAAAAACAAACAGAAGAACTTTTAGATTGGGCACAAAAAACCGCCGCTGCCATAAAATGAAAAAGATTATCATTGTAGATGATTCTGCCGTCTTAAGAGTTAGCATTAAGCAAGCTCTTGAAAGTTTTAATTATGATGTTATAGGCACGGCAGGCGGCTCAAAAGAATTATTTAATTTGCTTAAAAACCCTATCAAGCCCGATTTGATTTTGCTTGATATGTTTTACCCTGATGAAAACGGGCTTGATATTTTAAAAAAATTAAAAAAAGATTTTCCTTTAGTAAAAGTCCTTGTCGTAACTGCAATGAACGAGGAATCTTTAAATAAACAAATAAAACAAATCGGGGCTGATGACACCCTTTATAAGCCCTTTGATATGGATGACCTTACTTTTGCAATAAAAAAGATTTTCTTATAATTTATTTTGTCTTTGTATCAGCCGGCACAAATGGTTCGTTTGGATTTATAGGTAAGAAGAACCAAAATAAAGTGCCCCTGCCAAGGCCTGCACTTTGCGACCAAATAACACCTTTATGCGCTTCAATAATATCCTTTGCTATAGAAAGGCCAAGCCCCCAACCAAGGGATTTATGTTCGTCGTCAAGACTTTCAGCCTGATTAAATTTTTCAAAAATTTTAACTCTGTCCACGTGGACAATACCCTTGCCGTTATCGCGGATAAAAGTTCTAACGCGGTTGCCTTCAACATGATAACTAACTTCCACAATTCCGCCGACATTAGTAAATTTAATAGCATTGGCAATCAAATTATTTAAAACTTGGGCAAGGCGTTCTCTATCACCGTAAATTTCAATATTGATAGGGCAATCTAACTTGCGCAAAACAACACCCTTTTTCTGTGCGATAATATAATATTGTTCGCAAATTTCATCAACAAGTTTATTATAAACAAATTTATAAGGATTAATTTTTAAATGGCCCGAAGCGGAAATTGAAGCATCCACCAAATCGGCAAGCAAAGTTCCCATATGCGCAGAAGAACGCTCAAGCGTATGTAAAATTTTTCTTTCCTGCTCGTCTTTACAATCTTCCAGCAGCATTGTGGTATAACCCTGCACTGCTGTAAGCGGCTGCCTTAAATCGTGCGCCACCATAAACATAAATTTTGATTTACTGTCATTTAAACGTGCCTCTTGGCGATATTTAAAGGCAATATTTTCAATAGCACGCTGCAAATACTTTATGCGTTTATCTTTATTTTGAGATTCTTTTAAAAATTGCCTTTGCGTTCTGCATTTGCAACATCTAAACAAAACAATTAATGCAATTAAAAGAATTATTATAGTTATATTAAATATCATAAAAAACCTTCTTAAATATATACTAACAAATTATTTCATTTATAACACAGATTTTTTAAAAATTGTTTGTGTTATTTGCCCTTCCCTTAAAAAAATTATTTCTTCCTTAGTCATATCCACGACAGAAGAAGATTGGCCCGAACTTATACCCTCTATTACGGCAATATTTTGCGGTGCAAAAACTCTTTGGATTAATTTAAAATCAGCGCTGTATCCCTGGCCGTGAATATTTGCGCTGCTTGCAAAAAGTCCCGCGCCGAGTTCCTGCATTATTTTTAAAAGCAAATCATTATTTGGCACTCTTAGTCCGATAGTTTTGCCCGGCAAAAAACTTTTTGCAAACGCTGTGCTGTTTAAAACCAA
>JAZKZM010000137.1:0-1358 GCA_045612685.1 Elusimicrobiaceae bacterium | reverse complement strand
GTTATTAAAAAAATGTATAATATTTTTGTTGTTAATTTATTTGGAGGTAGTTATCAATGAATAAATATTTTATTGACGTCATCAAAAATCATTATTTTGATTTCGCCGGCAAAGCAACACGCACCCAATTTTGGATGTTTGTGTTGTTTAATTTTATTATCAGCCTTGTTTTAGGCATTATTTGCGGTATGTTCTTATCAGAAAATACTGCAAATATAATAAGTTGGGTTTATTATTTTGCCTTGCTTTTACCTTCTTTGGGTATCGCTGCAAGAAGACTTAGAGACGGCGGTTTTACACCTTGGCTTCTTTTTCTCGCTTTAATACCTATTCTTGGCTGGATTGCTTTAGTCATTCTTTATATTATGCCGAGCAAAAACTAATTAAGCAAAAATATATTTACAAAGACCTTGCTTTTTGGCAAGGTTTTTTATAATTAATATATCTTGATTTAAGGAGAAATTAAAATGCAAAAATATTTTTTGGATGTGCTTATACATCATTACGCCGATTTTAAAGGCAGAGCCACAAGAACACAATATTGGTTGTGGGTTTTGTGGGAATTTATAGTATATATCATTTTGGTTGTTTTATCTATAGTTTTCGGTCTAGCTAAAATGATGATTATTGCGATAATAGCAGCAAGATTACTTCTTATGTTGCCTAATCTTGCTATAATAACCCGCAGATTAAGAGATGGCGGTTTTTCCCCTTGGCTTGTCTTATTAGGAATAATAAATTATTTATATTTTGCAGTTAGTATGCTTATGAGTAATAGTGTTTCAACTCAAGAAAACCCTGCTTTATTGATTATTCTCACATGCTTCGCTTTGATTAATTTCCTTTGTGGACTGGCTTTATTTATTCTTATGTGCTTGCCAAGCAAACAAACTCAGCCGGAGCAATTAAACTAAGAAAATATTTTCAACAAAACACCCCTGTTTTTCTTTTTAAAAAGAAAGCAGGGGTTTTTTATTTGCCAAAAACTACCCTTAAATAAATGCTAAAATATAAAAATATGACAACAAAAACTATTAAAGAAAAACAACCGGCAGGTTTATATTTACTTTCCTTAACTGAAATGTGGGAACGCTTCAGTTTTTACGCCGCAAGAGGTCTTTTGGTTTTGTATCTCGTTGAGGCACTTAAATTTGAACAAGGGCGCGCAAGCAATCTTTTTGGCACTTTTACAAGTTTAACTTATCTTTTGCCGCTGCTTGGCGGTTTTATAGCTGATAAATATTGGGGCCAAAAAAAGGCCATTATTTTTGGCGCAGTTTTAATTATACTTGGCCAAATTGTGCTTGGTCTTGAACAAGTGCCTTTGCTTTATCCGGCGCTTATAACAATTGCACTTG
>JAZKZM010000136.1:0-1523 GCA_045612685.1 Elusimicrobiaceae bacterium | reverse complement strand
TGCTTATAGATATAAGCGGCACGCAAGCACCGAGGGGCAATTTGTTGGAGTTTACAAACCAATTGCTTAAGCTTTATAACTGCGGCTCTATTGTTGAGTTTATCGGCGGCGCTCTTAAATATAGGATATTTACGGGCGAGGTTAAAACAAGTAGCGTAAAGTTTGCGCAGAGCTTAGATAACTTGCTATCAAGCGATTATTTAACAGACGATACCGAGATAGCTACGCACGCACTTGTAGTTAGCAGTTTTGACGAAACCTATACCGTAGGCGAGGAAGAGCGCAAGCGCAAGGTTGACTATTTAAAAGAGGTTGACAAGGGCGGCACGGGCATAGATCGGGCCGAGATAATTGTAGATAGCAATTTATCAACAAAATACGAAGATGCAAACGGAAACGAGCAAGAAACCACACCAGATAGCGCATTATACCAGAGTTGGCAAGTGCAAGAGGGCACAAATAAGCTTGCCGAGCATATCACCATTAAAGAGGTAAGCGGCGAGATTGATATAACAAACTCACGCTATACCTTTGATAATGATTTTTTCCTCGGCGATCTGGTAGGAGCGCAAGACGAGTATTTTAATTTTTATTTAAATACTAAAATTTTAAAATATACATTTAAGCAAGATGCCAACGGCTACGGCGAAGAGGCAGAGTATGGAGGTTAAGCAATGAGCAAAGCATTATTTTTCAACGCATTGCCCGATGATACAAGCCCTACGGGGTACGATAGAAATTATAACGCAGACGATATAAGCGATTTTTTGAGTATGGTTTGCGATACGGGAGTAGTTAAGACTAACACCGTAAGCACCGAGCCGCAAGGCTTAAAGGTTGTAGCGGCAAGCGGTATGACGATCAATGTTAACGCTGGTAAAGCGGCTATTAAGGGCAAGGCTTTTATTAACGAGGCCGTAGAGAGCCTTACGATTTCTGCGAATGGAACGGCGGCAAACCGTTACGATCTCGTTGTTATTAAATACGATAACAATGTAAGCGCCAGGAATATAACCATAGAGTTGCGTACTGGTACAAGCTCCAAGCCTACCGTATCAAGCCTTACGAGAAATGCAAAGGTATATGAGCTTTTGCTTGCATATATCACGGTTGCGCCGAGTGCTACAAGCATTGCGCAAACTAATATTACAGATACCAGGGGTAATGTTGATTTTTGCCCGTGGTTTACGGCGGTAAAGGGTTACGATAATTATTACGATGCGATCATACAAACGCACGAAAGCACCGTTACACTTTCAAGCATTACAAATATCGCTATAACCGATCTGCCGAGCAGCTTGTATAATGAAAGGTATTCACTTATTGAGGTTTATACAAACGGCATTAAAGAGCCGAGGAGCGCATATACGGCCTCTGTAAGCGGTGGGTATATAGTTATTACCTTTGCGGCGCAGAAAGCCGCACAGACGAGAGTAACGGTTATTTTAAATAACTTTATTGACGGTGAGGGAATGGCTACGGCGCTTGCGCAGTATACGCAGCTTGTGCAAGATGTTGCCGAC
>JAZKZM010000135.1:0-1893 GCA_045612685.1 Elusimicrobiaceae bacterium | reverse complement strand
TAAAAGCGGATATCACTGTTGATAAAATAGAAAACAATGTTTTAACCGCAAATAACTTTATAGTAAAAACAAATATTAAAGATTTTGATACAAGCCTTGCTAAAGCCAAAGGCACTTTAACCTTAAATACAAAAGATATTGAGATTAGGGATATTGATAAACTGATGTCTTCATCAAAATTATTGAAGGTTATGTATACCTCTGTAAAAATTATACAAAAGGCTTTTAACTTTGCAAAACTTGACAATAGTTCCATTACTAATGGTATAATTAATTGTAGTGTTATTAATGCTGAATATACAGTTAATGATGGTTTATTAAATGTTATTAAAAGTGATATAGATTCAGATTTGACAATTGTAAGAACAACAGGTAATGCTGATTTACTTAAAGATTCTATAAATATGAAGATACAAGCTCAGCTTGGCAAAACAGGTTCAAACGGTTTTAAACCTGTTGTAATAAATGTCAAAGGTGCTTTAAGTAATCCTAGTTATAAAGTAGATGTTTTATCTTCGCTTGTTTCAATATTAAGCAAGGATAATAAGGATAATTCAGCAGAGCAGCAGGATGCGTCTACACAAACAAAAGGCAATGCCAAGGAAGTAATTAAAACGATAGGTAGTTTATTTAAAAAGTAAATTGGAGGCAATTATGGCAATATCTTCTTTTTCAATTTTGAAACAAATAGGTTCTATAAAAATAGATGAGGGTAACGAAATAAGATTTTCCGTTGATGCTTATAAACAAAGCCGTTATCTTTCAGTTCGCAAATATCTTAAATCTGAAACTTATAGCGGACCTACAAAAGCAGGTATCACGTTAACATCTGAAGTTGTAATTAAAATTGCTAAAGCCCTTGCTACTTTACCGGAAGATATTAATTCTATCAAAGACGGTGAACTTGGCAAATATGCAAGAAGGCAGGGGCTTGCTATTGTTTTAAGAGTAAGTTCTTTTAATACCGCTAAAGGTATTGATATACGCCAATGGCAAGAAGATGAAACTTATACCGGTTGGACAAAAAAAGGTATTCGCTTGCCTTTAGAAAAACTGGCCGAAATTAAAGAACTTTTTAGATTGTCCGCTGAATATTTTGAAGGAAATAAATAAACGCTATGGCATCAGATAATCAGCAAAATCCTGCACAAAAAAGCGCCTCCGGATCGGTTAATTCCACAGGTTCTTCTTCAGCGTCTTCATCTGAATCCAGTTCTTCTGCGCCAAGCCGCCATGTTAATTTGGTAGGGCAGGAAATCGGCGGATGTGTAATTTTAGAAAAAATTGCCGAAGGCGGCATGGGAAGTGTTTTTAAAGCCAAACACAAGGCTTTAGACAGGATTGTTTGCGTAAAAATTCTGAGCCCTGCTTTAGCAGATGATAAAAAAGCAGTCGGTTTATTTTTAACCGAAGCCCGCGCCATTGCGGAAATTGACCACCCTAATATCGTTTTCGTTTATAATGTCGGTAAGGAAAAGGGCTATCACTTTATTGTAATGTCTTATATAGAAGGGGAAAGTTTATCTTCTATTGTAAGGCGTCGCCCCAATTTACCGCTTTCTTTTATTGCTGATGCTTTTTGCGGAATTTTACAAGGGCTTGATGCCGCCCACCAAAAAGGTATTATCCATAGAGATATCAAACCTTCTAACATTTTGATAAATAAAAAACTTGAACCGAAGATTGTTGACTTCGGTATTGCTAAAAAAGTTGATAAGGAAAAAGGCGTTGCCAAAACAACCGAGCTTGCCGGAACGGCTTATTTTATTTCTCCCGAGCAAGCCTTAGGCCGCCCTATAGATGCAAGAACAGATTTATATGCCCTTGGCGCAAGTTTATTTTATGTCTTAACAGGTAAATATCCTTTTACAGGCAAAAACTCAATGGAGATTA
>JAZKZM010000134.1:0-7512 GCA_045612685.1 Elusimicrobiaceae bacterium | reverse complement strand
ATTTGATGCTTTCTTGCTTAGTGCGCCGGTTGTCTATTATTTAATCTTAATGATGATTTAATGAAAAGTATCGTAATTCTTGGCTCAACAGGTTCTATCGGGGTAAGCGCTTTAGATGTTATAAAGACGCTCGGCACTGATTATAAAGTTTTGGCAATTTCGGCCGGCTCTAACGGCGATTTGTTTTTAAAACAAGTTTTAGAGTTTAAACCGAAATATGCCACCCTGGCAAGCCAAGAATCTTACGATAAAATAAAAAATTTAATTCCTGCCGAAGTTAAATTGCTTGCCCCGGGCCAAGAAAGTTTGTGTGAAATTGCTTCTTTAAAAGAAGCAGATTTAGTTGTAAACGGCCTTGTGGGCGCTGCCGGTTTTAAACCTTTAATGGCGGCAATTAAAGCCGGCAAAGTTATTGCTCTAGCAAATAAAGAACCTATCGTTATGGCGGGCGACGCCATTATGCAAGAGTGCCAAAAATACGGCGCAACAATAGTGCCGGTTGATTCAGAGCCTTCGGCAGTTTTCCAATCACTTGAAAATTGCGATATCCACACTTATCGCGCGGCTGCAAAAAACATTAAAAAAGTTTTACTTACCGCTTCGGGCGGGCCTTTCTTAAAATATAAAGGCAATTTAGATGATGTTAAACCCGAGCAGGCCCTTGCGCATCCAAGGTGGAAAATGGGTAAAAAAATTACTATTGATAGCGCAACTTTGATGAATAAAGGTTTTGAAACTATTGAAATTATGCATCTTTTTAATTTACCTTTGGAAAAAGTTAAAATTGTGGTGCATCCGCAATCAATAGTGCACTCCGCCGTGGAATATGAAGACGGCGCAATAGTGGCGGAACTTTCTAACCCCGATATGCGCCTGCCTATACAATATGCAATAACTTACCCAAAAAGATATCCTTGTCCGGTTAAACCTTTAAGTCTTTTAGATATGGCAAGACTTGATTTTATGGAGCCGGATTTTTCCGCATTTCCTTGTCTTAGTTTAGCCCAGCACGCAGCCAAAAAAGGCGGCAGTTTTGGCGCAGTTTTAAACGGCGCTGATGAAGTTTGCGTGGAGGCCTTTTTAAAAGGTCAAATCAAATTTACGGATATTGCTAAAATTATTAACGGTGTTTTTGAAGCCCACGAAAAAGATTTTAAAGCGCAAATCACACTTGAAGAAGCCCTTGCTTTTGATACTTGGGCGCGTCAAAAAGCAAAAGAATTAATAAAATAGTTTTTTTCCTGCTATCTCCCAATATGATAAAATATATATATAACATTCAAGGGAGATTTTATGATTTCATCATTATCACAATTTTTAATGGATAAAATAGTCTGGCTTTTTAGCTGGCATACTTTGGTTTCCGCCGCGGGCATTATTTTTGCTTTGGGCTTGGTTGTTATCGTGCACGAGTTTGGGCACTTCCTTGCTTGCCGCTTGCTTGATATAAGAGTGGAAGAATTTTCTATCGGTTTTGGTAAACTTTTGAAAAAATGGGGCAAAGGGGAAACACAATATAGTTTAAGGGCTATTCCTTTAGGTGGTTATGTTAAACCCGCCGGCGAATATTATGCAAGAGAGGCCGAAATTAAAGACCCGCGCGAATTTGCCGCAAAACCCTGGTATGCAAGATTATTTATGGTGGTTTCCGGCGCAGGAATGAACTATGTTCTTGCTTTTGTAATTTTCTTTTTTGTAATAATTACAATGGGTATTCCGGTAAGTAATCCAAGCAAAATACCACCTGTAATCGGTGAGGTTTTGGATAATATGCCAGCCCAGGCATACGGTCTTGAAAAAGGCGACCAAATTTTAGAAATCAATAATACCCCCGTTACAAATTGGAAGGAACTTGTTAAAGCTATTGCCGCAACACCTGATGGCGAACCTGTAATTGTTAAATACGAACAAAACGAACAAATTTTTACTAAAGAAATACCCGTCGGAAATGATAAAAAACTTGGCTTTGCCGTTGAGCCTGTTTATGAAAAGGCGGGTGCTTTTAAAGCAATTAAAGTGGCAGGGTATCAATGCTATTATTGGACGGCGCTTTCCCTAACAACTATTGCTGATAAACTTTGGCATAAACAAGCCCCTGATATGGCAGGGCCTATCGGTATTTTTGAACTTGTAGGTAAAGGCGTGCATAGTGGGTGGGAAGATTATTTCTTTTTAATTGCGCTTATTTCGGTTGCTATCGGGATGTTTAACCTTTTTCCTATACCGATACTTGACGGCGGCCACGCGGTGTTTTTTATTATTGAAGGCATACGCGGTAAAAGAATTAAAGAAAGCACGCTTGAAAAGGCAAGTTCCGTCGGTGCGATTTTCCTTTTATCTTTAGTTTTATATGCAACTTACAGCGATATTATGCGTATTAAAAACCGCAGTGCAAAACCTAAAACACAAATTGAACAAACCGAACAGATTTCTGAGGAACAGGAGATTACTTTAGATGAAGCAGACAAGGCAAATTAAAGTTGGTCCTTATACCCTTGGTAGTGGCAATTTGGTGCGCGTGCAATCAATGTGCAACACTAAAACTGCCGACACAGAATCAACTATTAAACAAATTTTAGCGCTTGAAAATTGCGGTTGCGAAATTAATAGAGTTGCCGTGCCTGATATGGAAGCAGCAAAAGCCCTTGGCACAATTATTAAAGCAATACATACGCCCTTGGTGGCAGATATTCATTTTGATTATAAACTCGCGCTTGAAGCTGTTAAACAAGGCATTTCAAAAGTGCGTATTAACCCCGGTAATATAGGCGATAAGGCAAAAGTGCAGGAAGTTGTTAAGGCCTGCGCTGATAAAAATATTCCTATAAGAATCGGCGTAAATGCGGGCAGTATTAAAGAGTTAAAAAAATTTGCCGGCAGACCTGATTGGTCCAATGAAAAATGGGCCGAAGTTATGGTTGGCGAGGCCTTAGAACAAGCAGATGTTTTGGAACAATTAAATTTTAAAAATTATTTAGTTTCGCTTAAATCTGATAATGTTAATAGAACAATTTTAGCCGCCCAAAAACTTGCCGAGCAAACAGATATCCCCCAGCATATCGGCTTAACCGAGGCCGGCAGTTTTATGGCTGGTCTTGTTAAATCTTCTATTGCTATGAGCACACTTTTAAAACAAGGTATCGGCGCAACAATTAGAATTTCTTTGACAGAAGACCCAAAAATGCAAGTGCGCGCCGCTTATGAAATTTTAAAAGCACTTAAACTTAGAGAGTTCGGCCCTGAAATAATTTCCTGCCCGACTTGCGGCAGAACGCAAGTTGATATTGCCGGAGCAGTTAAAGAACTTGAAGAAAAAATTTACAGCGATAAAGAATTAATAAAACTTTCCACCGGCAAAAAAATTGCCGTTATGGGTTGTATTGTTAACGGCCCCGGTGAAGCACGCGACGCTGATTTTGGTATTGCAGGCGGCATAAACGAAGGCCTTTGGTTTGAAAAAGGCGAAGTTAAAAATAAGATACCGCGCAAAGATTGGATAAAAAAATTTACAGATAAAATAAAGGAAAATTAAAATGAAATTAACAGAATATTATTTACCCACATTAAAAGAAGCACCCAAAGACGCAGATATCGTTTCTGCTAAATTTATGATAAGGGCAGGACTTATCCGCAAGACGGCAAGCGGCATTTATGAATGGTTACCTCTTGGTATGAAAATCTTAAAGAAAATTGAAAATATTATCCGCGAAGAGTTTAATAAAGAAGGCGCGCTTGAAGTTTGGTTACCCATTGTCCAACCGGCAGAACTTTGGCAAAAAAGCGGAAGATGGGATTTTTACGGCCGCGAACTTTTGCGTATTAAAGACCGCAAAAAAGCAGATTTTTGTATCGCTCCCACTGCTGAAGAAGTTATTACAGATTTAGTTAAAAAAGATGTTTCTTCTTATAAACAACTGCCTGTTTGCTTATATCAATTCGGCACGAAATTTAGAGATGAAATTCGCCCGCGTTTTGGTGTTATGCGTGCAAGAGAATTTTATATGGCAGATGCTTATTCCTTTGCCGCTAGCGAAGAACAGGCAAATACTTGGTATCAAAAAATGAAAGATTCTTATATCAGAATTTTTGAAAGATGCGGACTAAAATTTAGACCTGTTGAAGCAGATACCGGCACAATAGGCGGCAATTTTTCACACGAGTTTATGGTTCTTGCCGATACCGGCGAAGATGAAATTTCCGTCTGCCCTTGCGGTTATAGCGCAAATACGGAAAAGACCGAAATTGCTATCCCCGAGCAAAAAACCGGCGAAATGTTAGAATTAAAAGAAGTTTCCACACCCAACAAAAAAACAATAAAAGAAGTTTCCGATTTCTTAAAAATCGCACCTGAAAACTTTATTAAATTACTTGTTTATAAAGCAGATGAAAAGCCTGTTATTGTTTTAATGCGCGGCGAAGATGAGTTAAATGAAATTAAATTAAGAAAGTTCTTAAACGCACAAGAAGTTTGCCAAGCTACCGAGGAAGAATATACAAAAATTACCTCTAGCCCCGTTGGTTTTGCAGGCCCGGTTTCCCTTAAAGATAAGGGCTTAAAAATTATTGCTGATAATTATGTAAAAACAATTTTAAATGGTGTTGCAGGTGGCAGTAAAGCCGATACCCATTTAATCAATGTTAATATTGAGCGCGACTATAAAGTTGATAGCTTTGCTGATTTAAAACTTGCTTCCCTTGGTGATAAATGTCCTAAATGCGGCCAAAACTTTACTTTTAAACGCGGTATTGAAGTGGGCCATATTTTTAAACTTGGAACAAAATATTCCGCTAGTATGAAAGCAGAGTTTTTAGATGAAAGCCAGCAATCAAAACCTATGATTATGGGTTGCTACGGAATTGGTGTAAGCCGTGTTTTGGCCGCTGCCATTGAGCAAAACCACGACGATTTTGGCCCAATTTGGACCAGTGCGCTTAGCCCTTTTGATATTGAGTTAATTGCCCTTGACACTGAAGGCGAAGTTAAACAAAAAGCAGATGCACTTTACGCTGATTTAACAGCCAAGGGTTTTGATGTTTTATATGACGATAGAAATGAACGCCCCGGCATTAAATTTAAAGATGCCGATTTAGTTGGCGTGCCGCACCGCTTAATTGTGGGTAAAAAACTTTTGCCCGAAGGTAAAATTGAATATAAAAACCGCGCAACAGGCGCAAGCGAAGTGTGGTTGATTAGCGAGTTAGAAGAAAAACTTCATACTTTGTTTCAATATATATAAGTAAATTGTTATTTTAATATTCGTAAACTCTGGTAGAATCACCTGTATAAGTGGTTTTGCCTGTTTCTTGTTGGCAAATTTGGTCATAAACATTTGTATTGGTTCCGCTGGCACTAGCTGCGACACATCTTTTTTTGTCATCATTTAACAGCATATCTAAACATATTCTGTCTTCGCCATAGTGTCCATAACAACACGAAACGAATCCTGTAAATACCGAACATAATCCCCAATCAAAAAAACATTGAGAGCCTGAGCAAAAGTCTTTATGCGGTGGCATACTTATATCAAGGTCCTTAATTTCGTCAGTATAATGTCCGTGTGTTAGGAAATAAGATTGTTGAGCTTCATATAAAGCTTTTATCATACTATGTGTAAAAAAATAATGACTTTTTGCCACAGCCTTTTGATATTGCGGAACGGCAATTGCGGCAAGTATGCCGATGATAAGAACTACGACGAGTAATTCAATTAAAGTAAATGCTTTATTTTTCATTTTATTTTCTCCTATTTTAAGCGGAAGAGATTCCAAACAAAGACACTTTGAAATGACGATTTTTATTAATTGTCATGCTGAGGTGTTTTTGCTCAGCATCTATTCCTATTTTTGCTATATTCAAATTTTATTTTTTTTTTTTTTGAAAATCAAGTTTTGTGTAAAAACTTGTTTGCGCCGCCTTTCTTTTTGCTGAAAAAATAATCAAAAAAAGAACAAATTTGTAAAAAGTGTGGCGCGTAAAATTGCTTTTGCAAAGCAAAAGCCAAAACACTTTTGTAGGAAGAATCCTCAAAGGTCTTGCTTATTTTTTTTTTTTTGATAAACTACTTTTGTAAGTTTAACCAAAATAAAAGGAGTTGTTATGAAAAACCAAGCATTTACGCTTATAGAGTTATTAGTAGTTGTTTTAATAATAGGTATTTTGGCGGCAATTGCCGTGCCGCAATACCAAAAAGCAGTATATAAAAGTAGATTAACTCAATTAACTTCTGGAGTAAATATAGCTAAAAAAGTTGTAGATATATATTTATTGTCTAATGGTTATCCACAAGTTTGGGGGCCTCTTTTTGGATCTGGGCGTATAGGAAATACTGATATTGATTTACCAGGAAACTGTAATTTTCATCATAGTTGTTTTAGTAATGCTGGCGCTTTAGAAGTTTTTTGCGGGCCGGATTATTGTGGAATATATATGTATATGAATTATAATGAAAATGGTAGTAGTGGTAATTCTATTTTAGGTGGTGGGGACTGTATTTTAACTCAATATCCAGGTGATAAATGGTATGTTTCTTCACTTAAATATATTACTGCGAATAAACAACCGGCACTATTTTGTCAATGGTTAAAAGATAATGTGGAGCTAGCAACAGCTTCAGTTAAAGAAGTTTGTGCAGAGTATGGTGTGGAACTAAGTTTATATGAATAATTATTTGCGAAAATATGAGTTTTTTAAATAAGTTAAGAATGAATCAAAATACTAAGTAATAAAAAATCCCCCGGTGTTAATTTAAACCTAGGGGATTTTTATATCTCTAAAATATCTTATAAATTATTTTTTAGGGAATACGATATTTCTTACTTCACGGACATTATCGCACCCAACATCTAAATATCTAGGTCTGCCTTCTTGGTCCGGGGTAAGCAAATCTTTTAAAGTTCTGCCGTGGGATTTAACATCTGTCTGCGCGCCACTTTTTACTAAGATTTTTATAATATCAATATTGCATTCGCTAAGCACGGCGTAAATTAAAGCATTTTCGCTGTCTTTATCTTTTGCTGCAGCGTTAGCTTTTAGGTCAATCATTTTGCTAACTATGTTTGGTAAATTAGTGGCCGAGGCATACATTAGAGGTGTTGTTTCACTATGAGTATTTTTTGCATTAATATCTGCGCCTCTGGCTACGAGTTTTTCTATAACTTGCTCATTTTTGGCATAATGTAAAGCGGTGTTTCCTATAGAATCTGTGGCTTTTACATTTACTTTGGGGTCTTTTAATAATTCTAAAGCAAGTTTATTATTATTTTGTTTAACAGCAATAATAAGGGGGCTTTCTTTGCTATTATTTAGGGCGGAGGCTTCCTCTTTAGCTTGGTTCAAAGAAGAACTGATATTTGCTTTGATTTCATCACTGGCCAATTGTTGCTGGGAAGCCGCAAAAATAAATTGCGGGGCGGCAAATAAAGCAAGGGTAAGTAAGGTTAATATCTTTTTCATTTATATTTCTCCTTTAATATAATTTCCTTAATTATAGTCTATACTAAATTTACAAATTA
>JAZKZM010000133.1:0-2147 GCA_045612685.1 Elusimicrobiaceae bacterium | reverse complement strand
ATTTAAACCGACTGCCTGCGCAATATAACTAAAACCGGGAATATTTGAAGTAGGCACAACAACGGAAACTACCCCTAAAGTAGCAACTACACCAAAGGCAGTCAAAGCCGCTTTTTTACCAAATGTAAAGCGCTTGTTTTTTGCTGTCTGATTAACTACTACTTTTGCCTTTTTCATAATTTTTACCTCTTAAAAACTGCTAAAACTGCTATTTTTGAAAAGAACTTTCCCCAAGTTTGCTTGTTCTTAAGGTGCCAATTTGCGTTTGAGGCCTGCTGGGCTGCTTGGTGCTTCTTGGTGTAAAGGTTTTTGAAGGACCGATATCACCTTTTGTTGAAATAGCGGCAGCTTTTTTAAGTTCTTCTTCCTGTCTTAAACGCTCCATTCTTTCCTGCTCCATTAAGGCGCGTTCGCGTGCAGCTTCTTGGGCTTCTCTTAATTCTTCTTCCTTTCTGATTCTTTGCTTTTCAGCCATAATTTTATTATACTCGGCAAGTTGCTGTTCATAAGCCCTTGTTTTTGGCTCTTTGGCAGAGGAAGTTCTTTCAGAAACTATATCCCTAAAACCGGGGTTTATACCGCCACCTTGATTATAAAGACTTTCATTATAATTAGCATAATCAGGATTGCTCCTTGCTATAAGCGCGGCTTTATATTGCGCTATTGCTTGCATGCACTTTGGGCAATCTTCAACTTTCTTAGGTGCGAAAAAATGCATAAACAAGCAACATACCGTAGTATAAAATATCATACTAAAAAGCATTGTTATAAGAAATCTTTTATTTGTGGTAATCATAATATTTTCCTCATCTTAAAATTAACTTTTTTTAATACCGATTAACATTTCCATTATAGATTTCCCAATACCGGATACGGCAGAACCAATAGAAGCACCTGCACCGCTTGCTGCTGCTGTCCCTGCTGAAGCACCTGCTGCGGCGCCGGCTTCGGCTGCTGCAGCCGCTGTTCCGCCTGCTGCTCCGGCAGCACCACCTATTGAACCGGCAAGCGCACCTAAAAAGCTCATTGCCATAAGGCCATTTAATAAACCAAATAAAGCCCACGGGCTCCACATAGAGCCTTTACCCGGCAGCCCTATGCCGTTATTATTATTAGATAACTGCACCATTTGATTTAAGCAGTTTGCATAACTAAATTCCCCGCCCCACATAAAGCCTGCTATGGCAGCTGCACCGGCCGTGCATATAGCACCTGCTATTAAATAGCACCAAGGGCCGCCTGCTTTTGCCAAAATTACCGCTAAAGAAGCCGCAAAAGCAAGGCCGGCAATTGTCATCATAATTTGCATTTTGCTTTGGGCTTTTTTGGCTGCCTCATTATATTTACTGACGGTATCATCAACAAGTTTAAGATCTTCATTTAATTTGCTAAGGTCCGGCCCGCCCATATCTTGCAAAGCGGAATTGGCTGCTTTTTGTAAATTTTCGCCTTCCAAGTTAACAACTTCTGCTTCTTTGCTGCCGTCAAAAGCGGCTGCAGCATCAGCTGCACCTTTAGCAGCATCGCCAACAACGGCTTGCTTACCGGACATAGAATATTTGCTTGCTCGGCCAAGATCGCCAATAGATTCGTGATTAGCCCCTAAAGCATTGCGCCCAATTCTTTGCCCGTCTGCTTCAACAGATTTATTACCCATAGCACTTAACTGGCCTGAAGCCCCGTTTTGATTGTTAAAATTTGCTTTAGCTAAAGCTACTTTAGAGGAATCTAATGTGCCCGAAGTTCCTTGATTGCCTAAATTGCCATAAACCATTGAAGTTGAACCCTGTTGAATACCTTGAATACCGCTGCCGTCTGCCATTTTGCTTGTTTTAAGGCTTGCTTTTGCCTGCTGGCCAAGAGCCTCGCCTTTTGCAATTTTGGCATTTCTTTGTTCTTGTGCAGCGGCAACATCTTCGGCAGAAACACTTACTTTTACTTGCCCGGAAGTTCCCATACCTTCAATTTCGCCTGAGCCATAAGCACTGGTATTATCCGCCACGCCAACACCTGCTTGCGCAGCAACACCGGCACCGGCATTTTGTTTTGCGCCGCTTTTTCTGTTTAAAGCAAGGCGTTCTGTGCCTGTTATGGCAGAAAGAGTTCCCTCTTTATGACCTTGGGTATAATCACGGGCGGAAAGGATA
>JAZKZM010000132.1:0-3010 GCA_045612685.1 Elusimicrobiaceae bacterium | reverse complement strand
TCTTCCGGCCAAAGCACAGTGCAAGACAAAAAGTTTATTAATTTTAAAATCCAATGTGACGGAGAAACTATATGAAGAATAATAAAGGCTTTACTTTGATGGAACTTGTAGCCGCTATTTTTATAGGCGGTATGGTAACGGCGGCCCTTGTTTTGGTATGGAAAACTGCTTCCACTCAAACAAGCCAAGGGCAAAGGCAAACTATTATGCGCAATCAGGTTTCAAATTTCCAGCGCCAACTTTATAAAGATTTTTATAGCGCAGATATGATTACCTTTCCAAATGCTACCAATCCCAATGGAACTACTGTTATTTTGGCCGGCCTTAAGAAGGCAAAGCGTTTAAATAATACGCAATTTCAGGTTTTAAATAATGCTCCTCAAGGGCCGACAAGTGTCTTTGTTTATTGTTTAGATACAGAAAACGGGGTAACAGTAATAAAAAGATATACAGACAATTTAGAATATTCTAATTTTTCTTCATCCAATTATATAGCTAATATGAGTTCTTATGCTGATAATCTTTTGAATACTTGCAAAAGTCAGGGAGCTTCTGTTTTATCTCATTTTTCTTTAAGCAGAGCAAATTTATTAGCAACAACCGGCAGTGATCCTTATAACGGGCAATATACTTTACAAGGCAGCGTTAGTAGGACTTTTAAAGATGTCCAAAACACTACACCGATATATATTAAAATAGACGAAATTTTGATGAGCCAAGGAGGTATATAAAATGAAAAAACTTAATTTAAAAGGTTCTGCTTTAATCCAAGTGCTTGTTTTAAGTGCTATAATTGCTACTATTGTGGTAGTATTGTTAAAGTTTTCTATTACAAGAACTTCCAATATGGTGCAAACTAAGCATATTGTAGGTTCAAAACTTGCCGTGCAGGGTTGTATATCTATACTTAATGAGGAAGAACTAAAGCGTGTGCAAGCAGGTAAAGTTTCTTATTTTGAAGAAAATGAAACTTTCCATTGTTCTTACGGCAACTATAATATTGATATTACCCGCGGTGATTATACAAATAATAATGCCTACGACCATTCAACAGGTATAGTAAGGCCGCTAAATTTCAAAGTTAGTTTGTATAATACAATTACACAATACGAACCGGACTAATAAAGAGTTTTGCTGTTAAGGGGATAAACTTTTATCCCCTTTTATTTTAAATATTGTAGGGGGGAAAATAATGAACAAAATTTTATTTACAGCAATAATTTTTTGCTTAAGTTCTTGTTTTGTTTTTGCGCAGCAGATATCGGAACAAAAAAATTTGGTTAATAAAATAGAGCAGGAACAAAAAAGGGAAGAACTTGCCATAAAAGAAGCTACTATTGCAAGAGAAGAAGCCCTTACTGAACAAAACTCCCAAACAAATGGGCTTTCCCCAATATTAAAGTCAGCAGATAATAAGGTGGAATCAAACGAATCTCCCTCTAAAACTGATAGCGCAGAGCAAAAAAATCTTTTACAAAATAATCAAAAATCAAGCGCCGAACAAAAACAAGGGGTCCAGGTAAATAAGGAAAACCCCGACCCGGAAGGTGTAAAATGGATAGCTTTACTTGGCGGTAAATTAAATGTAAAAATGCAAGCACGCACAAAGGGGATATCTACACCTAATCTTTCTATGAAGTTTAATAATGTTTACCAATCTTTATTTAGGAATATTCCCTGGCTTATGGGCGGGCGCGCAAGAGTTTATGTTTATCAGAACAGAAAGAATTTTCTTGACCACGAATCGGTTGCCAGTGATTGGAGCGGGGCGTTCTTTTCGCCTGATAATAACAGAATTGTTATGTATGACGAGCCGGATAATACAGGTAAGATGTTGAGCCAGTTTCAACACGAACTTACACATTTGTTTTTGGAAAATTATTATTCCCCCAAAGGGTCCGGCAAGCCCGAGCCGCCCATTTGGTTAAACGAAGGCCTTGCCGTTAATATGGAAGATATCACAAATAAGACAAGTGGCGATGTTTGGGCAAATGATTTAATTGTTATGAATTTAATTCCTGCGTCTAAAAGTCCGGCGGCTTCTTTGAGAGCGCCCAGACCTGTTAGCAATGCTGATGTTCAATTTCTTAAATTTACTGATTTTATCAAAAACGATTCTTATGACCAAGCTGTTGCTGCCGGCAAAGAGCAAGATTGGTATATGCAAGCCTATGCTATGGTTCGTTTTTTATTTAAACCCTATAATAGTCAGTATCCGGAAAAGCGCATACAATTTGAACAATTTACCAAACTTTTAAACACTTATCAAAATAAGAAAAATGAAAAAGGCCGTTTGTTAAAAGACGAGCAAGGCCGTCAAATAAAAGCGCGCTTATCTGTGGCTGTTGCTCTTAACAAAGCTTATGGCTTTAATAATATTGATGATTTTGAAATGAAATTTTGGCAATGGCTTTACGGCTATCAAAAAGATCAAAGAGCAAAATTAAATAATTAAATTATTAGTTGTCTATTAATAAAGTTGTCATACTGAGGTTTTTTTTCAGTATCTATTCCGCTTTTTTAGTTTTTCCGTCGTATTGAACGGCTAAAGCGGAAGATAAAAGTTTTTCAGTTAAATTTATTTCTTCTTTTCCTTTCTTTATAAAAACATCACAAAGCAGGCGGAAATATTTATCCCGCGTGCAATTTTTTAAAACAATTTTCCCGTCTGATAAAAGCTGCTCGGTCCAGTTTTTTGCTTGCTTAGCAATTTCTTTTTCTTTAGAATTTTTGGAGTTTATTTCCGGCGTATCAATGCCTTTTACGCGCACAGGAATATTTTGGCAAAAAAGTTTTTCTCTGCAAGGCAGATTAACTTTAAAAGTGTCGCCGTCGTAAACGGAAACTAATTTAACTTTTTTAAAATTATTTGTGTGTGAACACGCGCAGAAAATCAAACAAATAAACAACAAAAAATATTTTTTAGGCATAAAAACGGCTGCTATATTTGAGCCAAGTGAACTAACCCAAATACAACAGCCGTGGTTTGCCGTTCATAAGAACGGCAAAC
>JAZKZM010000131.1:0-4402 GCA_045612685.1 Elusimicrobiaceae bacterium | reverse complement strand
CATCTTTTTAAAATTACTCCTTGACATCGACCAACATTCAGATAAAATCACACTGGCATCATTGCCGGGAAGAAAACTTTAAAGAGAGGCGCAATCCAATGGAAATCACATTATTTAAAAACGCAATGGCCGGATTTGGATCGTTGACAATCCAAACCGACTGGACAAAACCAACCGATGATTTAAGAGAGCTAATAAGAACCGGCCAGGAAGAGCCGCTTAAAAAGTCTTATGAGTTACGAAAAAAAGCGCAATCACTTTGGCGGCAAATGCAGGCGGGCGCGATTGAAAAGCGCATAGACTTTGAAAGTGTGGTTAGCATTTTAAAAGACCGGAAACAAAAAATCACACCTGCCTTAATTCTTTCACTAACACCCGAACCAGACAAGGCGCGGCCTAAAGTTTCAGACCATCGCGGCAACTATACCGGATTAGTCGCAATTGACATTGACCATTTAACACCTTTAGAAGTTGAGAAATATAAAGCAGAATTTGTAAAGCTGCCTTTTGTAAGTTTCGCCGCCGAAAGTTTTAGCGGCTTTGGCGCTTATGTGGTATGCGTGTGTGACGTCACCGATAATTTTAGAATAACTGTTGAAAAATTGCAAGAGTATTTTTTAAAAAAGTTTCCCGAATTAAAAGGGAAGCTGGATGAAAAGTGTAAAGATTGCACCCGAATGCGATTTTTAGCTCTTGACCCGGATTTAACCACCCGCGATTGCGAGACAATCACGCCTTTTAAAGTTGCGGATTTTAAAGAAGAATTAGACGGCTTTAACGCTGTTTATGTTTCCGGTATAGACAAACACTTTGATAAAGAGATTATGGCCTTAGCCACTGCTAAAGACGGCCGGCACGAGCCCATTTTTGAAATTGCAATTAGAGCCCTAAGCCGTGGCAAACTAACAAAAAATCAAATATTACAAGCACTTGTAACAGCTTCTAAAGCCAATGGCGGCAACCATGAAGATGACGTTTCACGTCAAGTAGCCAATGCTTATGATTATATTCAAAATCAGAAAGAGTTTCAGCGGCAACAAAAAGCAAATAATTCAGCGGCTTTAGAGCTTCAAAATTTTGTATGTGAACGCGCAAAAAACTATTGCTTTGACGTGGCAACCGCGCTATACTTTCCGGCCGAAATTAAAGGGCTAATAGAAAAGACTAAGAATTTTGAAGATTTAGAAAAATGCCAGTGCGCCCAAAAGCAAGATGAATTAATAGCGCAAATCATGAGAGACGGCCGGAAAGCAGGGCTAGCATTATCACAAAAGCAGGTGGCCGAAGGCATCTATAGCGAGCTTACCAATAATCAGCAAAATTCAATAGATACCTTCCAAATGAGAGCCTTAAAGCTAGTTCATTATGCACAAATAACGCCTAAAGTCAATGGAATTATTGACAAATTTTGCAAAGAGATGGATTTTACAGAATATGAGAGCCGCTGTTTTAAAAAGACTTTGATTGCTATTTGCGCAAAAGCGCTAGAGCCAAGTGTGCTACATCAGCAAATGCTGATTTTAACAGATAATGGCCAACAAGGCTTAAATAAAACAAAATTTTGGAATAGTGTAGCGCTTGTTATCGAAGGAACACCGGCTGAAGCCTCTTTTGAGTTTAATGGAGACAAAGATCAAAAGATAAAAAAGGTGAAACATTGCCTTTTATTAATGGAAGAGTGCGAAAACTTAGATAGAAAAGACGCATGGGAACTGAAAAAGCAGATTACTGAACCTTTTACTTTTATGCGTTTACCTTATGACCGCGATGAAAAAAAGTTCTGGAATCGCGCCGTTTTTGTTGGCCTTACGAATAAAGAAAAAATGCTTAATTCCAATGATGAACGCGCGCGCCGCTTTTGGGTGATTAAAGTCACCAAAAAGCTAAATTGTGAAAAACAAAAGGTTTTTGAATTAATGAGTGAAGCGGCTTTAATCGCTTTCAATTGGCTGGAATCACCTAAAGGTGTGAATTATTTAAAGAATTATGGCAACGTGGTTAATGAAAGCGCGTTGCCGCCGTGGGCGGATTTAGAGGAAGAAAAAATTGAAACTATTCAAAAAAATCGCTTGCATAAAAACCATGATAATGTTACAATAGCCATCGTGGCCGCTTTATTGAATATTGAAGATCAAAACACTAAGATTAGAGTAAGTGGGCTAGATCAATTTGCCAACTGGATTGTGACCGGCGGTGAGTTGCAAAATTTGAGTTGCGTTTTTTCCGGCGGGCGATTGAAAGAAGTAAAAACAGTAACCGGCCGTTTTGTTTCCGCGCAAATGGTAAAAGATAGAATTCAAGAAAGAATAAAGAATCTTAGTGTAAGCCGCAAAAATCGTCAAGGAAAAAGTGAACGAGTGCTTTTATTGTCCACTTTACAGGCTGCTTTTATCCATGATATTGAGAATTTAGAGAAAATGAACAGCGAAGAAAACGAGATTGACCAAATAGCGGAAAAAGAATCTGACTATTACGAATTATCGAAAGAAGGTGAGAGTTATGTTTTTGTCTGAACATTTTCAGGATAAAGAATTTTGTTGCCACTGTTGCGGCGAATTAAAAGTTATTGATCCGAAATTATTAGCAGGGCTGGAAAAATTAAGAGCCATGATCGGCCGGCCAATTCATATCAATTCCGGCTATCGGTGCGAAAAACACAATCAGCGGATTGATGGCGCCTCCAAAAGCTACCACTTAAAAGGAATGGCCGCTGATATTAGTGTAAAAGGAATGGAAAGTCAAGAACTTTTTTCATATTGTGAAAAAATAGAAGAGTTCCACGGCCTAGGCTGCTACCGTTCTTGGGTGCACGTTGACACCCGCGAAAAAATGACCGTTTGGGAAAAAATCTAAAAATTTTTCTTGACAACTGCTTTTTTATTTGCTATCCTTTAAAAGTCACTCAAATTTCTTTCCGGGGCCAAGTTGCCGCTTGGCCTCTATTTTTTTTAAAAAAAAGTTCAAAAAACTGTTGACAACATTTTAAAAATGTGATAAGAGCGCGAACCTGCGCAAATATTGAACTTTATAGCTATTGAAAGCACTTCAAAAAAAGTGCATTTTTTTTAAAAAAAAGTGAAAATTTTTGTTGACAAGAAAAACCACCTATGTTAGGGTGAAATCATAAGGGCGAAGGGAAGCGCCCGCGAAAGAGAGGTAATACAATGAGAAAACAAGCCTTAAAACTAACAGAAGATCAAAAAAGAGATTTAAACGAGATGATGACCTGCGCGGGGTATGGTTACCCGAATGGTATGTGGACTAGCCAAAGCGAAAGACAACAGCTCCGCAAAAGTGATCTGATAGAGTGGGGGTCATGGGTAGCAGGTGCGGAAATGTGCTGGCGATTAACTGATCGCGGCGTGAAAGTCTGTAGTGCTATTGAAAAGTTGGGTTATTTTGATTTGGGCAAAAAGATAGTTCTACAAGACGATATTTTATTTATGGGTAGCTATGTGGTTTCTTATTGATTTTTTCACGGCCAAGGCGCTCACCGGAACGAACCGCCAAACAAGGAGAGAGCCATGAAAAAGCTATCAAAAGAAAAAATAGATGGATTGAGAGAGACTGCAATCAAAAAAGAGAAGATCCAAAAGGCTGCGTCAGATTTGCAAAGGCTGGTGACATTTTTTGAAAGATGGGATGATTTGCAAGACTGGCAGCAATATCAGATACTTTCGGAAGCTGAACAAACCCTCTCTTTTTGGGGAAAAAAATTTGCCGGAGTAGTGGGGGCGCTAGACCTTCTGGACGTTATCACCGATCCGCGGAGGCAATAATAAGAAGGAGAAAAAAATGAGACTCAGCGAAAACCAACTAAGAGACCTTCAAGAAATGCCGGGAGAAAGATTCACCTGTCACGACTTTTGGTGCACAAAAGGGGAGCGGGATTTTTTAAAAAGAAAAGGGCTCATAGAATATGGCGAGTGGGAAGCCGATCGAAAATACTGGCGCCTAACAAATAAAGGATTGGTAATTTCTATACAAATTTTCTGTCATTGAATTGCTAGGAGGCAACAATGTTAAGCCAATTAGATTACGAAGTATTAAGAGCGACTATTATGGACCAGGCCGCAAAGATGACCGATAAGCGCGGGAATTTGGGCTACAATTTACGACTTCTTGCAATGGGCGCAATTACGAAGCATATCGGAATGAAGCGGCGGTCAAAAATGGCCACCTTTTAGCGCTGAGTTCAGTCTTGTTTTTCGCTGCTGTTACTTTGGTATTTTGGGTTTTTGATAGAGAAGAAAATTAACAATAAAAAAGAGAGGTGAAAAAATGAGTAATATTGAGATTTTAGCAGATATTTTAGAAGGTTTAAAAGCTATAGAGGCCGGCGAGATTACCGACATGCAGATAAAAGCAGAGCTCAGCAGAGCCGTGCAAAGATTGCCGCAAG
>JAZKZM010000130.1:0-1785 GCA_045612685.1 Elusimicrobiaceae bacterium | reverse complement strand
ATTAAAAGGTGAAGCAGTAAAAGGCGCAATGAAGGTTTTTATTGTTAATCTTCAGAAAGAATTGTTAGATGCCGGTTTCGTGCAAAAAGATATTGCAAGCCTTTTGAAAAAAGTAAAAGCTTATATGAAGCAGGAATTTGGCGAAGAAGAAATAAAAGAATATGCCAAATACTATTTCCAAAAAGCAGAAGAAGCTGATTTAAACTATGATAATGGCGGCGGTAATATTTATGCGGAACTTGCTGAAAAATATTATACTCTTGCAATAGAATTTGTGCCATATAATTATGTTCCTTATCAGCGCAGAGGACATGACAGGGAACGCCTTGGTAAACTACAAGATGCTTACCAAGATTATTTAAAAACAATAGAACTAAACCCGACATATTGTTATGGTTATTATGATCTTGCTATGCTTGAATGGCATGAACTGGGTAAAAAAGAAGAAGCCATAGCCCATTTAAAACAGAGCGTTAAATATGATGAACATAAATCGGATGAAATTACTTTACGAGAATTTATTAAAGAATTAGAAGAAGAGAAAAGAAACCAAGCTAAAGCGCAAGAAGATAGCCTTGCCCAAGCCTATTTAGGAACTTTTAATGCCCAAAGTGAACTTGCTAAAGCAAAAACCTTAATAAATGACAGCGAATATGAAAAAGCATTAAAAATCTATAATGATATGATAAAATTTGCCCCTGACGCTAGCTATTATTTTTACAGGGCAGATCTTTTGCAAACTTTCCTTGGCAGGACAGAAGAAGCCTTGAAAGATTTAAATACCGCTTTAAAAATGGATAAAACTAATTCCGATTATCATATCAGACGAGGTTTAATATATTGGTATAGTTTGGGCGGTTTAGAAAATAGAGCAAAAGCTTTACAAGATTTTAAAACAGCAGTAACATACAATAGACATAATAAAGTTTATAAAAAATATTTAGAAGATTATACAGCAAAATATAATCTTGAAAAACAAGAAGCTGATAGAAAAGCTGCTAAAATTCAAAAACAAAAAGAATTTTACAGACAATTGTATGCCGATATTACCCCTAAAGTCTTGCCTAAAGAACAGGTAAACTCTCCGCTTTTTGTATTTTTATTTCTTCCCGTTCCTAAGCAAATTGCAAGATTGCTTACAGGGCAAACAAAGGATTCTTTAAGAGTTGCTACAGAAAAGGCTTTTAAAAAGGCCGAAGAAAAAACTATAAAAGCATTGCAAGATTATGAAGATAGCTGGACCGCAATGAATAAATATCTTGCTAATCTTAAATTAGAGCTTGCCACCATCGGTCTTAGCCAAGAAGAAATTGCCGCCCTTGTAGATAAAGTTTTATATAATATGCCCGAAAACCTTAACGGCGCAGAATATAGGGAAATGTATGCCTCTTTATATAACACAAAGGGATATGATGCCTATCGTAATAAAGATTATCAACTTGCGCAAAATTATTATAATTTAGCCCAAGAACTTGACCCGGCAAACCCTGAATATTCTTATCACAGAGCTTGGGTGCAAGAAGACCAAGGCAATTATGCCGCCGCCGGTGAAGAATATAAAAATGCTAAAAAAATTATTGAAGCAAACGAGCAGCATAATGCTATTTGGGAAAGTATAATAAATGTCCTTAAGGAAAGTATTTTTGGCACGGAAAAGGAAAATTCCGCAAAATTATATTTTTCTATTTTGCCGGGCCTTCCTTTTATGAACAATTTTATTATTAACAAAATTAAAGCAACAGTTGCTCAAATAATAAAAAATAAAGAAGAAAAGAAAGAAAAAGC
>JAZKZM010000129.1:0-4472 GCA_045612685.1 Elusimicrobiaceae bacterium | reverse complement strand
TTTTGTTTGTTTTTAGGGGGGATAAGAAAGCCGTTTTTGCCGTCTTTTAAAACTTCTTTAATTCCGCCGACATCATAACATACGGCAGGAATTTTGGCAAAAAGTGTTTCTAATAAAGCCATAGGCAAACCTTCCCGCACGGAAGTAAGCAAAAAGACATCAGGTAAATTAAGTAAAAGGGCAATATCATTTCTTTCGCCTATCAATTTAAAATTATTTTCAAGTTGAAATTCTTTAATTAAATTTTCCGTTTCTGTTTTTAATGGACCGCTGCCGGTATATAAAAAGATAGCCTCAGGGTGTTTTTGACAAACTATTTTGGCAATTTTAACACTTTCAAGGGGGGCTTTTTCCGGCTTTAAATTTGCCACTTGTAAAATAATTTTATTTTCCTTTTTCAAATTAAATTCTTTAAAAAATTGGGTTTTATCAAAGTGTAAGTTCTTTGCCGGTATAACTACGCCTGCTCTTATTAAATAACTTTTATTTTTAGAGGTAATTTTATATTTTAAAGCGGTTTTTAAATCTTTATTTGATACAAAAACCATACAATCGGCAAAAAGCGCGGCAAAGCGTTCAACAAAGATATAGAAATATTTTTTAAAAGTATTTTGCCCTTCGTAAAAAACAAAGCCGTGCGTGGTATGAATAACTTTTGCTTTTGTAAATATCTTTGCGGCAATTCTGCCTAAAATGCCGGCTTTAGGGCAATTTGTATGCACGATTTGTGGATTAATTTTTCTTAAAGTCTTTATGATTTCTATGAAGGCAAGAAAATCTTTTATAGGGTTAATTTGGCGGACTAAAGAAGAAATAAAATATAAATTTTTTATATTTTTTTTGGCATAACTATCCAAAAAACCGCCTTTACCGCATAAAAGGTAAGTTTCAAATTTATCTTTCGGCAAGTTTTCAACGCTATATAAAACACTTTTTTGTGCGCCGCCAAGCTGCAGTTGGGTTATTATAAAGGCGATTTTTCGCTTTGCCATTTATCGGTTATCTCCAAATCGGGATAATAATATTTAAGGGCTTCTTCGTAAGTCTTGCCTTGTTCCGCAAGGCCTTTAAGGCCGTCAACACATAAACCTTCGCCAAGACCAGTATCTGTGCCTAAGAATAAATATTCCTGTCCTTTATTTACCGGGATATAAAAGAAAAAGTTTGAACGCAAAGTGCCAAGCGAAAGAACTTGGTTTGCTTCTTTAAAAGGCAAAATTTGCTCTTTATTTGATGTCTTAAAGGTTATTTCTTTAATTCTGCCATAAATATCCATCTTGCCAGGTAAAATTTGTTTAAAGGACAAATTTAGGCGTTGTTGCATTTCTTTTGCCGGTATCATATAAATCCACTTTATATTAGCCCATTGGGTGGGATCTTGCGGAGCGCTTATTAAATCTTTTGGCGGATTGGAAATCATATACTTAAACAAATTAAGGGGGGAGAAAGTATAATTGATTTCCTGCTCGGTATTTTTGACACCTTGAGCAGTTAAATAAGAACAAGATTGGTAAATTTTAGGTAAAGCAGGGATATTGGAGTCTTGTTCCGTTAAAATTTTATTTTCCGTATTTTTGACTGCTTCAATATTGCCGGAAGATTGCATATTTATTCCGCCGTAATAAAAATCTTTTGTATTATCGGCCAAATCAAAAGGTGCTTTTGCCGTTTTATTTAAAATATCGGCAATTTGTGTTCTTAAAACAATAGCAAGTGCCTGCAAGGTATTTTGTTCTTTTTGTCCTCTTGAAAATTGAGTTAAAATTGCAGGTAAAATATCTTCAATAGTAGTGTAATTGATTAATTGTATTCCCTGATTATTCGGAATAACAAGCAAAGTTCCTTTTAATTCTTTATCACTTAAATTTGAGGTAAAAATATTATCTGCCACGGGTGATTTTACCAAAAAAGTTGAACCGGCATTTTTCATTTTTACAGCAAAAGGTCTTTTTGTTGAAAATTCTTTATGCCCCCATTTATTGTTAATATCAACGGAGTTTGTTTCAGGATTAAAAACTATAGTTTTTGGAGTCAAGGCCTTACCTGATAAAACAACACCTAGTTTTTCATCTTCTATTACAAAATCTTGTCCGGCGGTAAACATAAATTCTTTTATAGATTGCAGTTCGCCTTCTTTATTACTAAATAAACCAACACGAACAATTTCGCTTTTTACGGTTGAGGGTTCTTTTGTGTAAATCTCATCAAGTTTAGTATAAAAAAGATAAGCACTTGGCGTATTTTTTAAATATTTTGATAATTGTTTTGTTTTATTTAGGGCAAATTCGTCATTTGGATCAAGTATTAAAATATTGGCAAAAGATTGCCAAGCCGGTATAAATTCTTTTAATTTCTCTTGTGTTAAACCGTAATAAACTAAAGCCGGATAATTATTATTATCATGGACAAGTGACTGCGAAAGAAGTGTTTGTGCGCTTTTATAGGATTTTTCATTAAAAAGAACTCTGCCTATAAGATAAGCTGCGTGAGATATTGCATAAGGATTTGAAGCATAAATACTTTCAAGCACAGGGGCAACTTGTTTATATTTCTTAGCAAAAAAGGCAGAAGTGGCAAGGGCAAGTTTTGCATTATAAATATATTCAAAATCTGCTGTTAAAAAAAGCAGTTTTTGATATTCTTTTTCCGTCTGAGTATAATTATTTTGTGCGGCATAAATCCAAATTTTTATTAATTGGTAAACAGGTTCTTCTTTTCCTTCTTCAAAGGATATTGCTTTATCTATATATTTTAAGGCTTGGCTAAAATGGCCTTTTTGTAAATAGATTAAAGCCATATTAGCACTTGCTTGCGCTGTGTTGTTATTATCCAAAAGAAGCAAAGTTTTATCAATATCTCCTTGGCGGTAGGCTTCAAAGGCCTCTTGTAAATCAGGATTATTATTATAGGAAATAACGGATTTCTTTAAAATATCCTCATTTAATTTTATATCGGGCAATTTATTGACTTTAAGTAAAGTTGCTTGCTGAGAGCTGTTTTCTTGTTCTTCATTTGCGGGCGTTTCATCTTGAGTCGTTTGCGGAGTGCGAAGGACAAAATCTTTTTGGGCGGTAATTTCCGCTAAACTTTGCGCTGGTAAGATAGAAGAAATAAATAAAAAGATAAAAAATAGAGTTGTTTTTTTCATAAATACTCCTTTAATTACATTTTAAAATCTTTACCGAGATATAAGGAACGGGCTTTTTCATCATTTAAAAGTTTTTCCGGTGCGCCTTCAACTAAAATCTTTCCGTCGTAAATTAAATAAGCGCGCTGGGTTAAAGGCAAAGTTTCTCTAACATTATGGTCTGTTATTAAAATACCGATACCTTTATCTCTTAATTTAAAAATCATTTGTCTAAGTTCGGAAACGGTTATCGGGTCAATACCTACAAAAGGCTCGTCAAGCAAGATGATTTTTGGGTTGCTTATCATACAGCGGGCAATTTCCATACGGCGTTTTTCTCCGCCGGATAAACTCCACGCTTTTTGCTTGGCAAGTTTAGTTAAGCCAAATTCTTCCAAAAGGGAGGCCACTTTTTCTTTTTGTTTTTGTTTATTTGGCTCAATTCTTTCAATAATGGCAAGAAGGTTGTCTTCTACACTAAGACCTCTAAAAATTGTCGGTTCCTGGGCAAGGTAGCCAAGGCCGTAGCGCGAGCGTTCATACATAGGCAGCGCGGTTACATCTTTTCCGTCTATAAAAACTTTTCCGCTTGTTGGTTTAATAAAACCTACCATCATATAAAAACTTGTTGTTTTGCCCGCTCCGTTTGGGCCAAGAAGCCCCACAATTTCGCCGGAGTTAACTTTAATATTGACCCCTTTTACAACTTTTCTGTCTTTATAAACCTTTTCTATATTTTCCGATTTAAGTTCCATAAATTTATCCTATTTTTTTGAAGTTGCTTGTTTTATCTTCTCAAAATCACTTGCTAAAGTAAACCAACCTTGTATATTTCCTTCTGCCTTAAAAATAAATTTTTTGGTATCAGCGGTAATTTTATCTGCCTGTAAGGCATAATCTCCGTCTATACCAAAACCCCAAAGAACAGGGCGTTGGCCAAAAGCCTCAAAAACACCGCTTTGAGTATTAAAGGTTATAGTATCGGCGTAAAGAGTATTATTTAAGTCATCAAGTTCGCTATTTCCCGTGATTTTTATAAAATTTGTTCCTTTATCAAAATCTGCCCTGTTGCCGTAAAGATTAAAAATATTATTAGGCGTTTGATAAAGAATTTCAAGTTGTTTGTTCTTTTTGCCAAGGGCATAGCCCTTTAGAGTTTTATTATTATAAAAAAATTGTTCGGCTTTGATTTGAATGAAAATATTATCTAATGTTTGACTTGCTAAAATATTTCCTTTTAAGAGATAAGTTTTATCTTTTCTTTGTGATAGGGCATAATCCGATTTTAAGGAATAAATATCATTTTGATAGCGCACATTACCGATAAATTCTTCTTGCTCTTTTT
>JAZKZM010000128.1:0-5456 GCA_045612685.1 Elusimicrobiaceae bacterium | reverse complement strand
AAAAACGGAGGTTTTTTATGCTTAAAAAAACATCTTTGTTATTTGTGCTTTTGGTTTTACCTTTATTTTTGTTCGCTAGTGAAATTGCAGTTTATCACACCAGCGATACTCACGGATTTTATTTTCCGCGTAAAGTTGTGGGCGGCAAAATTGTCGGCGGATTTGCCTTAGTTAAAGGCTATATGAATAACTTTAATACTCCATATTTACTTTTAGACAGCGGTGATTTTACAAGCGGAACTTTAGAAGCAAAAGATTCAAAAGGTGCTGTTTCCGTTGAGATTATGAATCAAATGGGCTACAATGCCACAACTATCGGCAATCACGAAGGTGATTTTAAAGTTGATGCTATGCTCAAAAATATTAAAGATTTTAAATTTGATGTGCTTGCAGCAAATGTTTATGATAAACAAACCGGCACTTACCCAGAAGGTGTAAAAGCATATAATATTTATGAAGCCGGCGGTAAAAAAATTGCCGTTATCGGTATTGCAAAAGACCCTTTGCCGGATTCTAAAAGAATAAAAACTTCTAAAGGCAGAAAAGAAATTAAAAAGGCTTTATATGAACTTTCTTCTAAACCGCACGACGCAACAATTTTGATTATTCACAATTCTATTGCTGATGATAAACACGAAAAAGATACCGCTACTTATAAACTTGTTGAGGGGTTAGAAGGTATTGACCTTGTTTTAGGCGGACACGCACACAAAATTTTGCAAAAGAAAATTGAAGGCATTACCTTTGTTGAAAGCGGATGTGAAACAAAAGGTTTAAGCCATATCATTTTAGATTTTGACGACGAAAGCGGTAAATTAAAAGATATTTCCGCAAAATATGTGGAACTTGACGCCGCTTTATTTGAACCCGATACAACTATTCAAAATTTTGTGGAAACAAAAAGAGCGCCCGGCGTTGACACCGCAATAGGCAAAGCCGCAACTGATATTAGACTTAGAAGTTCTAAAGATGATGAACTTGACAGCCCGCTTGGCAACCTTTTTGCCGATATCATAAAAGACCACGCAAAAGAGGCCGATTTTGCCTTGCATAATACCGGCGGTGTGCGCGTTGATATTCTTAAAGGCGATATTACAAAAAGAGATGTTATTAGCGCTTTTCCCTTCCCAAACAAAGTTATGCTTGTGCGCGTAAACGGCGCCTTTATTAAAAAATTAATTGCCAAATCTCTTTATGAAAAAAGAAGCCTTTTCCAATTTTCTAATAATGTTAAAGTGGAGTTCCGCTGGAAACATAACAGGGCAGAAATCGTAAGCATTAAAATAGACGGCAAAGATTTGGACAAAGATAAAATGTATCTTGTTGCGGTAAATGATTATATAGCAAACGGCGGAAGCGAAGGCTATATGTTTAAAAAAATTACCGATAAAAAAGTAATAAGCGATAGATATTTAAGCGATTACTTTACCGATTATCTAAAAGCTAACCCGCAAGGTATAAGCGCACCTGCTACGGGGAGAATCAAAAGAGTTAAATGAAAAAGTTTTCTCTCTTTTTAATTTTAGGTCTTTTGCTCTTTAGTGCTTGCGCTAAAGAGCAAAAGGTTTTGACCTTTTATCATACTAACGATATAGATGGCTTTTTCTGGGCCAGAAACAACCCCGCAATAAATAATAAACTTGCAGGCGGTATGGCTGTTTTAAAAAATTTTTTATCCAAACAGGAAAAGCATTATCTGCTCTTTGACAGCGGAAACACTTTTGCCGGCACGCCGGAAGGCCAACTTGGCAAAATGCAAAATGCCGTTTATATGATGAATATGCTTAATTATAATGCCGCCACTTTAAGCCCTAAAGATTTAACTTTGGGTATTGATGCAATTACGCCGGCACTGGCCGCGGCAAAATTTCCGATAATAGTTTCTAATTTAAAAGCCTCAAACGGCACCACATTAAAATATATAAAGCCTTATGAAATATTTGATTTACAAGGTATTAAAATAGGCGTAATCGGGCTAATGCCAAGCGCTACTTTAAAAAGCACACAAAGAAATGCAAATATAAAAATTAACAATGAAATTGAAACTTTACAGAAAATTTTACCCGAACTGCAGGAAAAAGGCGCACAAATTATAGTTTTGCTAAGCAGTATCGGTTTTGATTTGGAAGGCGGAAAAGAAAGTATTGACGAAAAAACTATAGCGGAAGAATTCCCGCAAATAAATGTTATCTTGGGCGGCAATAGCGACTTTTCCCCCTTAAAACCACAAGAAATTTATGAAACTTATATCACAAGAAGCAAAAATAATTTGGAATCTGTGCAAGAAACAATTTTAACTTTAGATAAAAATAATAAAATAAAAGATTTTTCTTCTGAACCTATTTTGCTTGAAGAAGAATTTTACGGCCAAGACAGCCAGCTTTTAGATATTATCAATCCTTTAAGACAAACTGTTTTAAAAAGCCAATCAAATAAAATTACTGTTTTAGAAGAATCTTTAAATACCGATTTAAAAAAGCCAAGCAGGCTTGGTTATTATGCCGCACAATGCGTTAAAAATTGGGGCAAAACGGAAATAGGTTTGCTTAACTCAGATGTGTTTATTACTGATTTAAATAAAGGGCCAATTTCCCAAGCGGATTTGCAAAACGCTATTCCTTACGACGATAGAGTTATGTTTATCAAAATGCGCGGTGATGATTTAAAAAATGCTTTGGAAGCAACTTTAGATATCAATAATAACTGGCCGCAAACTGCCGGTATGGAAATAAGTTATGATATAAATGCCCCCCGCGGCAAAAAAATTAAAAATATCAAAATTAACGGAACGCCTTTAAAAGATTCCCAAATTTATTCTATATCCACTACCGACCATATTATGGCAGGCGGTTTCGGCCATGACGAATTTTTGAATATGTTTGAATTTAAAAACACCGATAGAACTTTGCGCGATATTTTGCGCTGGTGTCTGTATAAAGAAAAAAACATTAAACCCACCGAACCGAAAGGTTGGAAAGCAATAGCAAAATGAACTATATAAAAGAAATAAAAATCGGTAAAGTTTTGTGTAAAACAAATCTGTTTTTAGCACCCATGGCCGGTATAACGGACAGCCCTTTTAGAATTATGTGTTTAAAAGGCGGGGCAGGACTTGTTTGCGCGGAAATGGTTAGCGCAAATGCCCTTGCTTTTGATAATAAAAAAAGCCAAAAAATGCTTAGTATTTCTAAAGAAGAACACCCTGTTAGTATGCAGGTTTTCGGTTCGGAGGAAGAAACTATTGCTAATGCCTGTAAACTTGCCGAAAAACAGGGCGCAGATATTATTGATATAAATGCCGGTTGCCCTGTAAAAAAAGTAAATAAAGCAGGCGCCGGTGCAGTTTTAATGAAAGATTTGCCAAAACTTGCCCGCATTGTTAATGCCGCCGTAAAAAGTGTTAAAGTTCCTATAACTTTAAAAACAAGAATCGGCCTTACTTGCGGCAATTTGCTTGCCTGCGATTTAGTTAAACTTGCACAAGATAACGGCGCGGCCGCAATTACTTTACACGCGCGCTATGCAAGCCAAATGCACTCTGGCGAGCCGGATTTAAAAGCGCTTGAAAAAGCGCGCGCAGTTTGCAAAATACCTTTAATTGCAAACGGCGGTGCGGTTGATGAAAAAACTACAAATGCCCTTTTTGAAACAGGCGCTGACGCCGTTATGATAGGCCGCGGCGCAATAGGCAACCCCTTTTTATTTACCGAACTTGCAAGCGGCAAATCTATTTTAACTTTTAAAGAAAAAATGGCTTTATTTGAAAAATTAGTAGAACAAAATGTTCTTTATTACGGGGAAAAGACAGGCGTTTGCCGCACTAAAAAAGTTGTCGGCTTTTGGATAAAAGGCGTGAGTCAAGCCGCAATTTTAAGACAAAAACTTGTGCTTGCAAACACTTTAAAAGAAGTTAAAGAGATATTAAGCCTCGTAAAATAGTAAAATAATCTTATGGCTACACCTTTAATGGAACAATACCAGAAAATCAAACAACAAAACCCGGGAGTTATTTTGTTTTTCCGCTTGGGCGATTTTTATGAAATGTTTGATGAACAAGCAAAACAAGTTTCTTCACTACTGGGCCTTGCTTTAACTTCAAGAAACGGCCAACCCATGTGCGGTGTGCCTTTCCATAGTGCAAGCCAATATATAGCAAAACTTCTTAAACTTGGTTTAAAAGTTGCCATCTGCGAACAGACAACAACTACCCCAGACCCTAAAACAAAACTTTGCCCGCGCAAAATCGTGCGTATTATTACACCGGGCACAATTTTGGAAGAAACTATGCTTGAGGCAAATAACTCAAGTTATCTTGTTAGTATTTTACTGAGTAAAGATAATTGGGCGCTTGCCTGCCTTGAGGCTTCTACCGGTGATTTTTGGATAACAGAAAAACAGCAAGACCCCGATTTTATTTTGCTTGCACAAGCGCTTGGCAATATTAACCCAAGCGAAATTATTTGCTTAAAACAAGATTATGAAAAAATAAAAACAAAAATAATTTTGCCCGAAAGTTTAAGTATTTCTTTTATTTCTTTAAATCAAAATTATCAAATACCGCCTTCTTGGCCTAGCGCGCTTGAACAATATCCTTTGGCTTTGAAAAGCGCGCAGCATTGTTTAGATTATGTAGTAAAAACTAATACCAATTTTAAAGAATATTTTACCCCTTACTATAAAGAATTAACAGATTATATGCAACTTGATAGCACCGCCCTTGAAACTTTGGAGCTTACTTCAAGCACGCTTGGCGGCAGAAAAAACACTCTTTGGGGTATCTTGGATTGGACCAAAACCCCTATGGGCTCGCGCTTGTTAAAAGAGTGGATAACAAGACCGCTTTTAAATAAAGAAGAAATTTTGGAAAGGCAAAATATCGTAAGCGCATTTTTGCAAAACGAAGAAGCACAAAAAGATTTAAATTTAATCTTGCAGGAAGTGAGCGATATGAAACGCATACTCGCGCGTATTGCTTCCGGCACGGCTACTCCAAGGGATTTAGCCGGTCTTAGAAAATCACTTTTACTTGTAAAATCTATTGAAAACTGGCTCGGTAAACATCAGGAAATTTTGCCCGAACTTTACACCCTTTTTAGCCAAAACAAAAATAAACTTGAAGAAATTTCTGCCTTCTTATTTAGATCTTTAAATGAGGAACAACCCTTAAGACTTACCGAAGGCGGAATAATAAAACAAGGCTTTAACAAAGAATTAGATGAATTAAATGACCTCAAAAATAATGCCTCCGCCGCTTTAGAAAAAATTTGTCAAACGGAAAGAGAAAAAACAAATATCCCCAATTTAAAAGTTGGTTATAATTCCGTATTCGGTTATTATATAGAAATTTCAAAAAGCCATATCGCAAAAGTGCCTTATAATTATATACGCAGACAAACTTTAACTAATGCAGAGCGTTTTATTACCGAAGAGTTAAAGGAACTTGAAAAAAAGATTTT